>NZ_JAKFCQ010000154.1:0-44872 GCF_036676585.1 Robertmurraya sp. | reverse complement strand
GTATATCGCGGATCCCATTATTTCCGTCATTGTTGCTTTATTAATTTTACGTAGTGCATGGGGTGTCATTTCTCATTCTCTTCATATACTAATGGAGGGAACACCACCATCTGTGAATCAAGAGGAAGTTAAGAATGCCCTTGAATCAATTCAAGGTGTGATCGATGTGCATGATCTCCATATTTGGACGATCACATCTGGACTTCACTCTCTTACTTGTCATTTACTGGTGAAAGAGGAACACCATTCACAAACGATTTTACAAGAGGCGATTCGGACACTAAGCAGTCGATTCCACATTGACCATTCTACGATACAAATTGAAACATCAACCGATTTACATCAAGCCCTAAAAATATAAAAAAAGTGCTCCCTTTCTAAATTGGGAGCACCTTGCATATCTTAGTGAGAACCAGCTTTTTTCAGTTCAAATGTTTCTTCGTTCTGAGTTGCAAGCTGTTTCTTTTTCACGGTCATACGACCAGCTAATAAAACAGCAGCAATGACTAGGATCTCAAAACCATACTTGATAAATCCGTTAGCAAAAATTCCATTTAGGAATCCTTCTCCAACGATCATTTTTGCTGCTGTCCAAGCTAGAATAGCTGAACCAATGGTTACGATAACTGGGTAACGTTCGATCCATTTAATAATCATTGTACTACCCCACATAACAACAGGCACGGAAACAAGTAATCCAATAATTACTAACGTCATATTCCCATGAGATGCACCTGCAATTGCCAGTACATTGTCTAGTCCCATTAACGCATCAGCGATGATCACCGTACGTATGGCTGCCCAGAATGTATCTCCGGCTTTTACGTCACCGTGGCTATCGTCATCAGTCAATAGCTTATAAGCGATCCAAACAAGTAATAGTCCACCTACTAGATGTAAACCAGGGACCTTCAGTAACCAAACAACAGCAAGTGTTGCGACCACACGAATGATAATTGCTCCAAGTGAACCCCATAGTATAACTTTTTTCTGCTGTTCCTTTGGAAGATTTCTAGCTGCTAATCCAATAAGGATGGCATTATCACCGGCAAGAACTAAGTCAATAGCAATGATGGTAAGTAGTGCAGTTAAAAATTCTAGTTCCATAAATATTCCCTCCTAAAAATAAGTTCTTATCGATTTTTTTGCCTACAAAATAAAGAGACCCTTGCCATTGTAGGCAAAGGTCTCGCTAAGCACAAGTAAAATGCCAACAAAGCCGATGGATTGCTCCATGGAATGACGACTTTGTTTCAGGAAAATTCCTGACGCTACTCCCCTTTACTGAGAAAGGAAAATCGATATTCAAGTAATATTATACTATTACTATACTCTAATCAAAATGATTACATGACTATTATTACATAAATTTATTACTATTTGCAACTATAAAACTTGTAACATTTTCCCTTTTACAATAATTGAATGCCTTCAGGTAACACCACTGCTTTTAAAATATCTACCTCTTCTATGCGCTTGTACGTATAGGAGGAACGATTTAAAAGGGCAGTATCTAAGTAAGCGGGGTGAGCCATGACTTCAATTTTTATTGGTTGGGTGAAGCTTTCCTTAAGCTTGTCGAAATACTCTGCTTCCAACCCGTCTCCATAAAAATCAAATAGGGCCACATCTGAGAACGGCTCGACTCCTTGAATTTGTTCTAATCCATTTGCTCTAACCGGTAAGTTATATTTTTTAGATAATCGTTGAACAACCGGTAATAGCTCCTCAATCGTATGAACATGGTGATGACTATCCATATGTGTAAGGGATACACCTGAGGTTAGGAACTTTTCAATTTGAGCTGTCCATTCTCTCTCCACCTCTTCAAGAAGTACAGTGGCTTTTTTCGAGTGGAGCTCCGACAGGGAATGAAAGGATCCCTCTTCATTTGTAAGTGACGAAACATCTTGTAAAAGAGGTTTCCCGCATGTAAGGACTAAATGAATTCCGACTTGCAGGCTAGGATGCTCTTTTGCAAGCTGAATGGCCTGCTCCGTTCCTTCCATATTCATCATCATTGTGGCGGAGTTCACAATTCCATTCAGATGAGAGTCAATAATCCCATAATTCACTCCAGAACTAAAACCAAAATCGTCTGCATTTACAATTAATTGAATCATGTACATTCTCCTTATCTTAAAGTAAACTGTGGCAAATGCTCTTTATGCGCTTCTAACATTTCATTAAGAATCGTCTTCGCTGTTTGATCACTTGGAATAAAGGGATTCATGGTCATGGCTAGAAGGGCTGTATTATAGTTTCCAGTTACCGCTGCTTCAATGGCCACCTCTTCAAAGGATTTCATATAACCAACTAGTCCTCTAACCGCTACTGGCAGTTCTCCCACACTAATTGGTTTCGGACCATCTTTTGTAATGACACAGCTTACTTCTACAGCGGCATGAGCAGGAAGATTAGAAATAGCACCGTTATTTCTTGTGTTCACAGCTTGGATATCACGCTTATCTGTATACATCGAGTGGATCAATCGAACGGCTGCATCACTGTAGTAAGCTCCACCTCTTTTTTCTAGCTGTGGAGGCTTGATGTCTAGGCTTGGGTCCTTGTATAACTCGAATAAATCATCTTCTAATCTCTTTACAACCTCCGCTCGAATATTTCCTTCACGGAATTTTTTGAGCTCTTCTTCTAGCATGTTACCAGACTTGTAATAATAATTATGATATGGACATGGAAGGACATTTAATGCTTGTAAAAATTCAGGCTCCCATCCCATCGCATGAATATTTTGCATCGTAATCGCCTTGTCTGGGTCTGTTAAAAGGGAGATCACTTCCTTTTTCACTGAAACTCCGTCCACAAAGACATCCAATCCATACACTAGATGATTTAATCCAGCAAAATCAATTCTCACTCGGCTGTGGTCCACACCTAATAATTTCGCAACTCCCATTTCCATCCCGATTGGAACATTACAAAGCCCTACTACTTTTATTTTCGTATGTTTTAAGACAGCCTCTGTCACCATACCAGCTGGGTTTGTAAAATTGATGAGCCACGCATTGGGACAAAGCTCCTCCATCTCACCGCATATATCGAGGATCACCGGGATAGTTCGGAAGGCTTTAAACAGTCCACCTGGTCCGTTCGTTTCTTGTCCTAACACTCCATGCTTTAATGGTATGCTTTCGTCAAGTTTACGAGCCTCTAGCAAGCCTACTCGTAATTGGGTTGTGACAAAGTCTGCCCCTTCTAACGCTTTTCTTCGATCGAGTGTTAAGTGAACCTCGATTGGAAGCCCTGCTTTTTCGACCATTCGTTTGGCTAAATTCCCAACAATTTCAAGTTTCTCTTTTCCTGCCTCTATATCAACAAGCCATATTTCTCTTATTGGTAGTTCGTCATAATACTTAATAAATCCTTCTATTAATTCGGGCGTGTAGCTAGATCCTCCGCCAATCGTTACAATTTTTAATCCTTTATTCATGATTTGACCTCCTTATATTTAAAGAAAAAGAAACTCCCTGGAAAGGTACATAACCTTGCCCAGGGAACGAGTTTACATTTTCAAAGTATCAGTGGGAGCTTCAAGTTCTCTTTCTCTGTCTTTTCTTGCTTCTATCTTTCCTTGGGCAATGACGAATGGTAGATAGATAGCAATCGAGACTACTAGGTTTATAGCCGCAAGAACCGCTCCAGAAATATGACCACCGGTAGCTAGTAAACCACCTAGAATGGCTGGTGTTACCCATGGGATATCAGCCACAACTGGATGAACTAGGCCGAAGCTAATCGATAGATACGCGATAATTGTCATAACAATTGGACCTAAAATAAACGGAATGAACCAGATTGGGTTTAATACAATTGGCAGACCAAATAGTATAGGTTCGTTAATTTGGAATACCCCTGGAGGAGTCCCTAATGCTAACAGCTGTTTATGCCTTCTTCTTCCGGCAATAAACATCGCAATGAGCAAACCTAGTGTCGCTCCCGAACCTCCTAAGTAAACAAAGGCATCCAGGAAAGACCCGGCAAGAATGTTATAGTCCTCAAGCTTCTCCACACCTTGCGCATACAAATTCAAGTTTTCCTGTCCCAACTTCGTCATTAAAGGTGTTGTAATTCCACCTAAAATATTGGGTCCGTGTAATCCAATGACCCAGAAGCCATGAACTAGAGCAACAATTAATACCGCAAATGGCAAAGAATCCACTGCCCCAGTTAAAGGCGTAACAAGAACTTTATTTAACCAATCATTTAAATAAGCGCCGTCACTAATGAATTTTCGTAAAATAAGACCAAATAAACCCATCGTAAAAATGGTCGCCATCCCAGGCAGAAGTTTTGAAAAAGAACGTGCTACCGCTGGTGGTACACCATCTGGTAATTTAATCACCAAATACTTAATCTTCGCTAACCGCACAAAAATTTCAGTCGCAATAATAGAAACGATAATACCTGTAAAAAGTGCAGTAGCATTAAAGTAATTCCAGCTAATGAATCCCCAAGCACCACCAGTGACGGCCTCTCCTCCTTCAGGTGTGAGGGTTACATTTCCTATTTGGGGAATGAGTACAAAGAAAGCTGCACCAGCAACGAGCATCGCTTCAAACCCATCATCACCATAGGATTTCGCAAGCTTGTAGGCAATTCCAAAGACAGCAAAAACGGTCATAAACGCAAGCGTCCCCCACCAAATGTCTCCGCCAAGCGTATTCCATGTTTCTCCGAATAAGGCAACCATCATTTTCTGATACGGTTTCCCAATCCCTGGTACAGATCCTAGGTTATTTAACAGGACGGCCAAAGAACCAACCATCGTAATCGCAATCATTCCAACCAACGCGTCACGAATCGCAAGTAAATGCCTGTTATTCCCCAACTTGTTCGCTACCGGCATGATGTATTTATCAATAAAATTCATCATCCACCAATTCCCCCTTATGTTGTTTTTTTGAGAGCGCTTACCAAGATGTATCTCCATTGTAATGACTTATACATCATATTTCAATACAATTATTAAATTTGTCACTACAAATTTATTTCCCTCTAATTGAAGATACAAATGATGAATAATGTTTGCTATAATGAAACAAGGAGGTTATCCGATATGAATGAAGAGATAAAAGATGGAAATGCCCTACATTTACAGGTGAAGGAAGCAATTATCCAGCTAATAAAAGATGGAGAATATCCACCAGATTCGCAGCTCCCAACAGAGGCAGAGTTTTGCGAAACCTTTGGGGTTAGCCGTACGACAGTAAGAACAGCACTTCAACAGTTAACATCAGAGGGATATATATACCGAAAAAGAGGAAGCGGTACATTTGTATCTAACAATAAAGTGAAGCAAGTGTTGACCACAACCATTGAACGTTTTTCAGATCAGATCTCGATGCAAGGAAAAATACCGTCGATTAAAGTCATTAATTTGGAAGTGGTTCCTGCGGACGATTATTTGATGAATCTTCTAAAAGTAAGCGAAGGCGAGCCTGTTAATCTACTCGAACGAGTTCGTTTTGTGAATGATGAGCCTCTTCAGTATGAAATCTCTTATCTTCCTTGGTATAAAACGCCTGCTATTCGTAAAGAAGGCTGCGAAGATTCACTGTACAAGCTGTTACAAACTCAATATGACCTTCACATAAGTAAAACAGTTGAGAACTTAGAACTGTATCTTCCGGATGAGGATGTAGCGAAAAAGCTTCATATTCCAGTGGGCAGCCCTTGCTTTTCTTTAGATACACATGCGTACTTAGAGGATGGAACCATCATTGAGTACTCAAAAACGATATTCCGTGGAGATTTGACCCATTTTATTATTGAAAGAAATTACAACAGAGTGTAGAGCTCTGTTGTTTTCATTTGTCGTGACAACATAAGTTTCCATCAAATTTACCCATGACAGATTTTAGAAAAACTTATATAATAATCTTCGGGATACGAAATTTTTTGTCATCATAAGAATATATTAAGTTAAAAAGAGGATATAAAATCATGTGGAAAAATCGGAATGTATGGATTATTTTAATTGGGGAGTTTATTGCTGGGGTTGGATTATGGACCGGAATTATCGGAAATTTAGAATTTATGCAAGCGAAGGTACCATCAGATTTTCTTAAGTCGCTTATCCTTGCTACTGGATTATTAGCAGGAATTCTTGTTGGCCCTCTTGCTGGTCGAATGACCGATCAGTATAGTAAAAAAACAATCATGATTTATTCGGGAATTGCCCGTATGTTCAGCGTCATCTTTATGTTCCTCGCTCTTTATACCGGCTCCGTCTGGTGGATGGTCGTGTTTATGATTGGTATTCAGCTCTCTGCTGCTTTTTATTTTCCAGCACTACAATCAGCCATCCCTCTAATAGTTGCAGAAAACCAACTTCTCCAACTGAATGGAGTACATATGAATGTGGCGACCATTTCACGTGTACTAGGTACGGCTTTGGCTGGTGCCATGCTGGTCGTTATGCCGTTATCCATGTTGTATGTAGCATCTTTTGTTGCTTACGGTATTTTACTCGTTTTCACCTTCTTTTTAAAAATGGATGAGCATGCTATATCTAGTTCATCTCTTAAAAATAACGGTTCTAGCGGATTTAAAGACGTCCTCCCTGTTATCAAAGGAATGCCCGTAGTCTTGATGACACTCATTATGGCACTTGTTCCATTGTTGTTTCTTAGTGGCTTCAATTTGATGGTGATTAACATTAGTGAGATTCATGATGACTCCTCGATTAAAGGATTGATTTATACAGCAGAAGGCATTGCCTTTATGTTAGGAACGTTTGTGATTAAAAGGCTCAATGATAAATGGTCTCCTTTTACCATTATTTTCGTTTTTTCAACCGTGATCGGTTTGGGTCAAATCTCCTTGTATTTTGTTGAGATCAAGGCTCTTGCTATTCTTTCTTTTGCAATAGTTGGTTTTGCAGTTGGCTGCTTTTACCCGACCGTCTCTACTTTGTTTCAAACGAAGGTTCCAAAGAGCTTTCACGGCCGCTTCTTTTCGTTCCGAAATATGCTTGACCGGATCATGTTTCAGGTCGTGCTACTAGGAACCGGGTTTTTATTAGATGTGGTTGGATTGCAGATTATGGTACTTATTTTCGGAGCCATTTCGTTACTCACTACAGGAATCTTTTATAGTAGAAATAAACAGCATCCTGTTGAGTTAGATGTGGAAGTTGCAACGGTTACCAAATAAATCCATCAAGAGGTGTTCATTATGGACACCTCTTTGTTCGTATTTTATTGCCTTTTAGCTGAGTTTTCATATTTATCTGACTAATGAAACCCTTAACACGAATATTATTTCATCATTTTACCAGTAACTTTCGGAATTATTCGCTATTTCACTATTGAACTACAATATAATGGTGGTATAATAATTACTAACTTCATAGGATTCACTCATATAATAGCGAGAATATGGCTCGCAAGTTTCTACCGAATTACCGTAAATGATTCGACTATGAGTGAGCAATGGGAATTGCTACGATATTTGTTTTATCCATGCAAACCACGCCTTTTAAAGTCTAAGGTCATTGCTTCACTCAATTTGATGTGAATGCAATGAAGTTAGGCTTTTTTATTTTTCTTTCTTAGGGAGGACATATGAAGTTATTACAGGACAAGATTTTACAAGAGGGAAAAGTACTCTCCGAGTCTGTTTTAAAAGTTGACTCGTTTTTAAACCACCAAATTGACCCTCAGCTCATGCTAGAGATTGGTGAGGAATTCGCTCGTATATTTGCAAATGAAGGTATTACAAAGATACTCACACTTGAGTCTTCAGGGATCGCTCCTTCGGTTATGACAGGATTAAAGCTTGGCATCCCTGTTATTTTTGCTAGAAAGCGCAAGTCTCTTACATTAACAGACGATTTACTAACGGCAACTGTTTATTCATACACGAAACAAGAGTCTAATGAAATCTCTATTTCTAACAAATTTATTGAAAAGGGTGATCACGTCCTTATCATTGATGACTTTTTAGCAAATGGAGAAGCTGCCTTAGGTCTTATCGAGCTTGCTACACAGGCTGAAGCAACGATTGCTGGAATTGGAATCGTTATTGAAAAATCGTTCCAAGCTGGTGGAAAAAAATTAAGAGAACAAGGCTGGAAGGTTGAGTCACTAGCAAGAGTAGAATCCCTTTCAAATGGAAAGGTCAAATTTGTAAAAGACAAGGTGGAGGAATCAGTATAATGAAAACAAATCCGTTCAAACTTACTTCTTTAGGAATTCAACATGTACTTGCCATGTATGCTGGGGCAGTTATTGTTCCACTAATCGTCGGAGGAGCACTTGGATTAACAGGCGAGCAATTAACGTACTTAGTTTCGATCGATATTTTAATGTGCGGTGTGGCAACACTTTTACAAGTTTGGAAAAATAAATTCTTTGGAATCGGCTTACCTGTTGTTCTTGGATGTACATTCACTGCCGTTGGTCCAATGATTGCAATCGGTGGAGAATATGGGATTTCTGCCATTTATGGATCGATTTTAGTTTCGGGTCTTTTCGTTGTTGTGATTGCGAAGTTCTTTGGAAAGCTCGTTCGATTTTTCCCACCTGTAGTAACAGGTTCAGTTGTAACAATTATCGGGATTACGCTCATTCCTGTTGCTATTAACAATATGGCTGGTGGTCAAGGAAGCCCTGATTTTGGTTCTATGACAAACATTTCTTTAGCTTTTGGAACTCTTCTTTTTATTATTGTTTTATACCGCTTTTTCACAGGTTTTGTTCGTTCGATTTCGATTCTTTTAGGTTTATTAGCAGGTACAGTGGTTGCTGCCTTTATGGGAATGGTTAATTTTTCAGCTGTAGCTGAAGCTAGCTGGTTCCACATGGTCACTCCTTTCTATTTCGGAATGCCAACATTTGAAATCACAGCGATTTTAACGATGATCCTCGTTGCGATGGTAAGTTTGGTTGAGTCTACTGGAGTATATTTTGCCTTAAGTGATATTTGTGAAGAGGAAGTAACGGAAAAGGATTTAGCTAACGGGTATCGTGCAGAAGGCCTAGCTATTCTTTTAGGTGGATTATTTAATTCTTTCCCATATACTACGTACTCACAAAACGTTGGTCTTTTACAAATCACGGGTGTAAAGAGCAAAAATGTGATTTATACAGCTGGAGCCATGTTAATTCTATTAGGATTTATTCCTAAAATCGGTGCCTTAACAACGATCATTCCTACATCTGTTCTAGGTGGAGCCATGATTGCGATGTTTGGAATGGTTATTGCGTATGGTATTAAAATGTTAAGCAAGGTGAACTTTGCCTCACAAGAAAACTTATTAATCATTGCTTGTTCGGTTGGAATTGGTCTTGGCGTAACAGCTGTTCCTGACCTTTTTGCTCAAATGCCATCAAGCATCCGCATTTTGACTGATAACGGAATTGTTGCTGGCAGCATTACGGCAATTCTATTAAATATTGTATTTAACGTAGCTCCGAAAGCGGAACGTGTTCAACCGGTTTTGAATGAGCAGAAAGCATCTTAATTTAAACTTTCGGCCATCCCACTGATGTGGGGTGGTTTTTTTGTTATTATTTATTTAATAAACAAAAATGGAAATGAGGATATATATGGCAGAGTTAATTAAAGATAGATATAGCCCTTCATTTTTTAACCAATTTATCAAAATCTTGAAGTCAGCTTATCCGAGCTTTGATGAAAACCAGTTTTTAACCTTTATTTATGATGACGAATGGGAACAGCGGGAATTCAAGCAACGAATTCGCCATATATCAGTTGCATTAAGAGAGTCCTTACCGCAATCGTATGATTCTTCTATTGAAATATTGCTGACTATCGCTCCACAATGCAAGGGTGTAGAATATTTGTTTTTTCCTGATTTTGTTGAAGTGTTCGGTCTAGACAATTGGGAAACCTCGATTTTTGCACTAGAGCAATTCACTAAATATTCGAGCTCCGAGTTTGCGGTTCGACCGTTTATTTTAAAGAACCAACCAAAAATGATGAATCAAATGCAGCATTGGGCGTTAGATGAGGACGAGCATATACGAAGATTAGCGAGCGAGGGCTGCCGTCCGCGTCTCCCGTGGGCACCAGTTTTGACTGCTTTAAAGAAAGATCCAACTCCCATCTTACCTATCCTTGAAAAATTAAAGGATGACCCTTCCCTTTATGTAAGGAAATCTGTAGCAAATAATTTAAACGATATTTCAAAAGATCACCCCAACTTATTAAAGCAAATCGTTCGTGAATGGAGAGGACAACATCCGCACACCGATTGGATTTTAAAGCATGCTAGTCGCAGTTTACTGAAAAAAGGGGATGTTGAGATTCTTCAACTATTTGGATATTCATCAGCGGCTAATATAGGTGTCCAAAATTTCACTCTTTCATGTGATCAACTATCACTTGGTGAGATATTAACGTTTTCATTTGACGTTATTAACGAATCCTTTGAATCACAAAATCTTCGAATTGAATACGGAATTGATTTTATGAAAGCGAATGGAAAACAAGCCCGAAAGATTTTTCATTTATCTCAAAAGACCTATTCATGTGGCACGACCCAATTGACCCGAGAACATGTATTTAAGAATTTGACTACACGCAAGCATTATGAAGGGTTGCACGGTCTAGTTATTCTTATAAATGGAGAAGAGAAAGCAAAGTCTGAATTTATTTTGAGGGTTAAGGAAGATTAAAGTAATCTATAAGAAATATTAAAACAGCCATTTTGCATTTGTGCAGGATGGCTGTTTCTGTGTTACCACCATTTCCAAATGGACCAATCGCCCCAGGTGTACTGTTTGTTATCATCCCAGTCTTTGTCATACCATGAGTAATCATCTTTATCATCGTCATCATGGTCATGATCATGGTCTCCTTTTTTCCAGCAATACCAATCATGCCATACGTCCTTTGACTCAACACATTTGCTACTATCTTTCTTTTCCCTTAGACATCCATCCCAATCTTCCCAGTCGTCATCGTCCCAATCGTGCTCCCAATCTTTATCCCAATCTTTATCCCCATCTTTATCCCAATCCTCATCTCCCCACTGTTCATCCCAATCATTACTCCCTTTCGAACTAGAAAAGAAAAAGAGGAAACTAAAAAAAGACTTTGTTGATTGTGAATCACTATAAGAGTAACTTGATGTTGCCAAAGCAGAGGATGGGAAAAGAAGACCAACAATCAGCATCACGATGGTCCAGTATTTTAAAGAGCTCTTCAAGAGTTCACCTCCTTTTATCACGTCATACTTTACTACTATTATAACACAATGTGTTCTTAATTAAGAACATTAATATTACGATCCCTCCCTCTAAAATAGAAAAACCCTCAATCAAAAGATTGAGGGTTCCAGCTTGTAACTGCTTAGTTTTCTTCAATTTCTCTACGATTTTTCTTCAACATTTTTGAAAGTACTTCATATACAATCGGTACAATCACTAGTGTTAGAAGTGTTGATGATGTTAAACCACCAATTACCGTGATCGCTAATCCTTTTGAGATTAGACCAGCTCCACCAGCGCCAAATACCATCGGTACCATTGCACCAATTGTTGCGATGGCTGTCATTAGGATTGGACGTAATCTTGTAGCTCCCGCTTCAATGATTGCGTCACGGATCGACATTCCTTCACGTTCCATATGAATAATGCGGTCGACGAGTACAATTGCGTTCGTAACAACAATACCAATTAACATCAATAGTCCCATCATCACGGATACAGAGATCGTCTCACCAGCTATCCATAGTCCAACGAAGGAACCAATCACCGCAAATGGTAAGGAGAATAGAATTGCAAATGGCGCTAACCCTTCTCCAAATGTTACAACTAAGATGAAGTACACAATAAGAATGGCTGCTAACATAGCTACCCCAAGTTGCGTAAATGTCTCTTGCATATCCGCTGCTACACCAGAAACTCCAAGTGTTACTCCCTTAGGCAGATCAAGTTTATCAATCTTTTTATCTGCTGCAGATGTTGCGGCAGATACATCATCTGTCGTGACTGTTCCAGAAACGGTAGAGTAGTATTCCCCTTCACTACGAGCTAATGTGTTATAGGTTGTTCCCTCTTCTACTGATACAAGTTCAGACAACGGCATGGTCGTACCTAATGCAGTTGGTATTTGAGTTTCCAATAATTCATCGATCGATTTTGCGTCTGTTTTTGCTTCACGTTGAACGATGACATCAATTTTTTCACCGTCATTTTCTACGGTTGTTAACACGTCTTCAGAACCTGTATTTGCTAGTGCTCCTACAATTTGTGCGGTGGTTAGACCGTATTGTAACACATCCTGTTGATCCACTTTTAACACATGCTCCACATATGGATTTTCCATATCAGATGTAACGTCTTCCAAGTTTTTCACATCTTTTAATGCATCCTCAACTTGGTTCACCGCTTCATTTAAGTCTTCTAAGTCTTCACTGTACAATGTGTAGCTTACTTCATTTGAACTCATACTACCCATCGCCATGTTTTGCGATTTCCATTCACCAGAATGATCAATGTTAAATACATAATCTTCTACTTCTTTTTTCACTTCAGGGAAATCTTTCATGTCAGGATCAAAGATCAGGTACATTAACGCACCTTTTGCCCCACCCGTCATGATAGACGACATATCTGTAGAAGCACTATTGTTATAAGAGATTTGAACAATGTCTATATCCTCACGTTTCATGAGTTCTTGTTCAACTTCTTCAATATTTTCTAGTGACTCTGCCTCAAGCTCACCAGCAGCTGGTGTGTATGTTAAATAAATTGTTTTTTCTTCTTCAGAACCCATAAAACTAAAACCAATGATTGGAGTTAAAGCAAGAGATCCCGCAAGTAATGCTACCGCAATGACAGATGTAATGATCTTATGATTTAATGCTTTAGCTAGCACACCTTTGTACCATGTTGCTAATCTTCCAACCTCGTTGTGCTGTTTAACTTTCTTTTCTCCATATAAATTTTTACGGAATAAGAAATGTGATAATGCTGGAACAATCGTAATCGCAACAATTAGTGACGCCCCTAAGGCAAAGGCCATCGTTAATGCAAACGGTCTAAATAGTTCTCCAACCATCCCGCCAACAAACATAAGTGGTGCGAATACCGCAACCGTTACAAGCGTGGATGATAAGATTGGTTTAAACATTTCAATGGTTGCTTCACGAATTAATGCACGACCTCTAAGCTTTTCATTTTCCAAATTCATTCGTCTATAGATATTCTCTACGACAACAATCGAGTCATCAATAACACGACCAATCGCTACCGTAATAGCACCTAAGGTCATAATGTTTAATGTAATATCAAGCCAATTCAATAGCAAGAATGCCATAAAAATAGAAACTGGAATCGATACGATTGATATAAGTGTTGATTTCACATCACGCAGGAATAAAAGAATGATGATGACCGCAAACAAGCCACCAAAGAGTGCTTTTTCTACCATTGTGAAAACAGAGTCTTCAATTGGTTTTCCTTGGTCTAATGTTACATCAATGACTAATCCATCAATGGCCTCTTTTTCTTCCTCAATCAAGTCTTTGATTTCATTAACAACTTCTACGGTATTTGCCTGTTGCCCTTTTGTGATTTGAATAGCAATGGCCTCTTCCCCATTTGTACGGGAAATAGATTGTACTTTTCCAACCGTTTCTATTTTAGCAATATCTCCTAATGTGACAAACGGAGTTGAATTTTCCGCCGTTGGTGTAACCGGAATTAATATTTCTTTTAATTCATCAACGGTTTTAATATCTCCATCAACGGCTACTGCTTCTTCTCCTTCTTCAAACTCTTGGAGACCTAACGATAAAGCCATATCACTAGCTTGAACCATTTGTTTCACAGTGTCTTCCGTTAACCCTAGAGCTTCCAACTTCTCTTGGTTATACGTGAATTGCACTTCCTCGATATGTTGACCCGTAATCGTTGTTGATCCCACACCATCAATATTGTTTATTTTCGGTAAGATGGTTTCTTCTACTGTTGTTGACAAGTCAACAATATCTTCCTCTGTGCTGGCTATTGATAAAGCCAAGACAGGCATCATATTCATACTAAGCGCCATAATCGATGGCTCTTCAGCAGCTTCCGGTAACGTTATATTATCTAGTGCTGCTTCTAATTCTCGTTTTTTCTCATCCATATCTACGCCATATTCGTACTCAATTTGCAATTGTGCTACGTTTGCAGATGAGTTTGAAAAGACCGCCTTAACATCTTCAAGCCCCTCAATCGTCTGCTCCATCGGTATCGATACTTCATCCATTACTTGTTCAGCCGTTGCACCTGGGTACACATCCATGACAATCAAATATGGAATGGATACATCTGGAATACTCTCCATCTTCATTTTTGTCCCAGAGTATATACCAGCAGCTGTTACAATAATGGTTAATAACCACACAGCAAGTTTATTTTTCAGGACGAAATTAACTAAACTTTTCAAACATTGTTCTCCCCTTTTGATTAATTCCCTATGATTTGTTATAATCAAAACTATAAATGACCACACAGTCACTACTATAACAATATAACTGACTGATCGGTCAGTCGTCAACTTGTTTGTACTCACAATGTGTTAATACGGACTACTATAAATAAAGATTCAAATTTTTTTATAAAAAAATTACAATTAGATTGGAACTTGGTTTAACGGGGGTTTTTCTATGAATGAAAAAGATAGGCAAATTATTGAAGTGAGCATGAGGCTTTTTGCCAGTAAAGGATTTTCAACAACATCCATCCAAGAAATTGCAACAGAAAGCGGAATTTCTAAAGGCGCCTTTTATCTACACTTCAAATCAAAAGATGACTTACTATTAGCTATTCTACAATACCATTTTGAGATGATAGAGAAAGCCTTCTCCGAACATGTAACAAGCGCGCATAGTCCTCGCGAAAAGTTTATCTCTCAACAAATGGCGTTATATTCACATTTTCTTACGCACAGAGACTTTCTTATTATGCTAACAAAAGAGCAAGCGATACCTAGAAATGAAACCATTAAACAGCTTTTATTAGGAAAGCAAATGGAATCTCATCAACACTATCGTAAAAGCATTATCGAAATCTACGGTCCGGATATTGAACCATACTCATGGGATATAACGATCATCCTTGAAGGTATGATTAAATCGTATATGGGGGTTTTATTATTTTCTTCCCCAGATTTTAATGTTAGACAAGTTACTGAGTTTATTCTCAAGAGAACAGATAGTATTGTGAAGGATATTTATGAAGACAGTCCCTTCTTAACAAACAAGAAAGTTGAAGAAATCATAAACTTTTTCCTATCGTCTGATCAGCCAACTATATTAAATATATTAAAAAACTTAGAAGAAGAGATAGAAAAAATAGGAGAAGACGAATTACTGGTTACTTTTCAGGTATTAAGGGAGGAAATAGAAAAAGAGAAGCCGCGAGTTCCTGTCATTCAAGGAATGCTATCCAACTTCAGTGGATATCCTAGCCTTGACCACTATAAAAATCTCATTTCAGAATATTATTCAAGAAAATAAACGTTCAGCGATTGAACGTTTATTACATAGATTGACCACTCAGTCATCAAAAAGATATAATATTACTGACCGTTTAGTCATATGAAATGAGGGGTAAACATGAAGCTAAATGAGTTAGTAAAACAGGCGGTTCGTGAGACAATGACAATAAGTAAACGATTAACGAGTGCACAAATTGTTGAAAAGCTACAGAAACAAGGAATACAAGCTTCACTATGTAAGCGCCTTGTAACACATGAATAGGAGTAGAGTCATTTGAAAGCAGCCATGTACAGTAGGCTTGTCCTAACCATTATTTTATATAGCGTCTTTACCTTTTATATCAGTTGGAATGTACATCTGTGGCTACAGTCCACTTTTTCAGTTAATATTCTCGGCTTAGTCATTGCTGTCATTTTTCTATTATCCTACAGCTATGTTCTAGCGAGATTTTTTAAAAAATTACTAATTCTAAAATACATAGGTTCCTATTGGTTCGGGATTATTCAATACACTTTGTTGCTTCTTCCGATTGCTGATTTTATTGGTTGGCTATTTATTTTTGCTGGCTTCTCATCTGACAGCGTTATTTTTTGGGTTGGTACCATTGTCCTTCTGGTGATGATCAGTATTTTGGGACTTGGTACTTTCAACGCCTATAATCCTGTGATTAGGGAGCATGAGATTGAAATAGATAAGGAAGCTCCGTTTTCCTCTCTCCGGGTCGTTATGGCATCTGATATGCACTTTGGCCATTTATCGGGTAAAACTCATGCTAATCGATTGGTTCATGAAGTGAATTCATTACAGCCTGATCTGATTTTGTTACCGGGAGATATTATTGATGATGATCCTGAGCCTTTTATTCAAAAAGGATTCGGTTCCATTATGGAAAAGCTATCAGCTAGATATGGTGTATACGGGATTTTAGGAAATCACGAATATTATGGTGGCGGAATTCCCATGTATATAAAAGAAATGCAGCGTATTGGAATTCCTATCTTAATGGACGAAACAGTTGTCCTTGAAGGCGGCATACAGGTTGTTGGGAGAAAAGATAAGACCGATCGTAACCGAAAAAACATTGAAAAACTACTAGAGAGTTTAGATGAAACAAAACCAATTTTTATTATGGATCATCAACCACTTGAGCTCGTTCAAGCAGCAGAGCACGGAGCCGATTTAATGCTGTCTGGACATACTCATCGTGGACAGATGGCACCGAATCACTTGATTACTAGAAGAATTTTCGAGCTTGATTGGGGTTACTTGAAGAAAAATCAGCTTCATGCATTTGTTTCCTCAGGCTTTGGCTTTTGGGGTCCACCGCTCCGAATTGGGAGCCGATCAGAAATCCTCTTGATTGATATTACTTTTACAAAAAACAGTTTGCGTACGTAGCGCAAACTGTTTTTATTTTTTTGAAAATTTATTTATTGACAAAGGTTTTATCCATATCATATAATTACTTCGAAATAAAATATATTTAATTCAAGATATATGAACTAAAACAAAACTATTGGAGGTATGTAAAAATGACAAAAGCAAAATGGGCAGTAGACACAGCACACAGCAACGTAGATTTTTCAATCAAACATATGATGATCGCTAAAACAAAGGGTGCATTCCATAAGTTCGATGCTGAAATTGAAGCAGATCCAACGGACTTAACAACTGCTAACATCGTGTTTAACGTGGATGTAGCAAGCATTGACACTCGTAACGAAGATCGTGACAACCACCTTCGTTCTGCTGATTTCTTTGATGTGGAAAACTACCCAACTATGACTTTCAAATCTACTTCTATTGAAAGAAAAGACGAAGATGAGTACAACGTAACTGGGGACCTTACTCTTCACGGTGTAACAAAATCTGAAACTTTTGTTGTAACTTTTGAAGGTCAAGGTAAAGATCCTTGGGGTAATGAAAAGGTTGGTTTCAGTGCAGAAGGTACAGTTAACCGCAGTGATTATGGTCTAACTTGGAATGCTGCTCTTGAAACAGGTGGAGTACTTGTTGGAGATAAAGTGAAGTTTTCTATTTCTTTAGAGGCTGCAAAGGCTGAGTAATACTTACTGAAGAAGCTCCAGGAACATTCCTGGAGCTTTCTTTTATCGATAGCCTAGTCGCTTTGAAATATTTGATCCTGTTTCAAGGACATGCGGTTTCAATTCTTCAATCCGTTCGTCCGTCATTCGGATAGTTGGTCCAGAGACGCTGAGTGCCGCTATCGCGTTTCCGGCATGGTCAAAGATTGGTACGGCAATACACGTTATTCCAACCTCATTTTCTTGCAGATCTAGGGCATATCCTCTTAGTTTAACTGCTTCTAATTCAGATAGAAATTTTGCACGCTCGGTAATTGTATATTTTGTATGGACAGGTAACCCTTTTCGTTGAATGATCTCCTCAGTGGTGCTAGTCGGTAAGTAGGCTAATATGGCTTTTCCTACGCCTGTACAATGCATTGGCGCTCGTCTCCCTACCTTTGAGTGCATACGAAGCGTCTCTGTCCCTTCAAATTTTTCAATATAAACGACTTCATCATGATCATAAACCACTAAGTGGATAACCTCATCAGTAACCTTTCCTAACTCATGTAAGTATGGCTTTGCTTCCGTTCGGATATCTATGGAATCCAAAAGCTTTGAACTAATATCCAAAAAGGTATAACCAAGCCGATAACGACCACTATCAGCATCTTGCTCAATATACCCGTACTGCGCCAACGTCGTTAGTATACGGTAGACGGAGCTTTTGTTTATATCCATCTGATTGGCGATTTCTGTAACGCCAAGACCTTCTTTTTTCCTAGAAACAAGAGTAATAATATCAAGGGCGCGACTCACCGATTTGACCACATTTTCTCTTTCCATTTTCTTCACCTCACGCCCTGATCTGTTGATTATTTTTGATGGGCAAATTTTCTTTTTGCTTCGATTCTTCGACGATGTAAGATTGGTTCAGTATACCCGCTCGGCTGTTCATATCCTTTAAACACTAACTCACATGCTGCTTGGAAGGCAACGGAATCCTCGTATCTTTCAGACATTGGACGGTAGTTTGGGTCTCCCGCATTTTGTTCGTCTACCACTTTTGCCATCCGCTTCATCGTTTCTAGTACTTGTTCCTTTGTACAAATACCATGATGTAGCCAGTTGGCCATATGTTGACTTGAAATTCGTAAGGTCGCTCGGTCTTCCATTAGGCCGATATGATGGATATCTGGAACTTTAGAACAGCCAACTCCTTGCTCCACCCAACGCACTACATATCCGAGTATTCCCTGTGCATTATTGTCTAACTCTGCTTGAATCTCTTCTTTACTCCAGCTCTTATCTCCTGCCACTGGAATGTTTAAAATATCTGCTTGATAGTTTTGTAGGTTTTGCTTCAGTTCCTCTTGAACTGAAACTACATGGACTTGATGATAATGTAGAGCATGAAGGGTCGCAGCCGTCGGTGATGGCACCCAAGCCGTATTAGCTCCTGCTTTCAAATGACCGATTTTTTGTTTCATCATTTCAGCCATCAAATCTGGCATTGCCCACATCCCTTTTCCAATTTGTGCTTTTCCTTGAAGACCCGCGGTAAGGCCTGTAGCGACATTGGACTTTTCATAGGCTTGAAGCCAAGTGGATGTTTTCATCTCATTTTTTCGTATCATCGCTCCTGCTTCCATTGAAGTATGAATTTCATCTCCCGTACGGTCAAGGAAGCCGGTATTGATAAACACAATTCGTTCCTTTACTTCATGTATGCAATTCTTCAAATTGAGACTCGTACGTCTTTCCTCATCCATTACCCCAATCTTTATCGTGTTCCGCCGAACAGTGATTAAGTCTTCAACCCGATTGAATAATTCATTGGCAAAAGCGACTTCCTCAGACCCGTGCATTTTTGGTTTCACAATATAAATAGAGCCCTTAGAGGAATTTTGATATAAGCCATTTCCTAAAAGAGAGTGCTTCGCAATTAAGCTTGTTAGTACAGCGTCCATGATCCCTTCTGGCACTTCATTTCCTGCTTGATCTAGGATGGCGTTAGTCGTCATTAAATGGCCGACATTTCTAACGAACATAAGGGAGCGACCTTTTAATGAGAATAGGTCTCCTTCTGGACTTGTATATTCACGGTCAGGTTGCAAGCTACGAGTTAGGGTTTGTGAGCCTTTTTGGAAGGAGGCTGTTAAGTCCCCTTTCATTAATCCTAGCCAATTTCGGTACACACGTACTTTGTCTTCGGCATCTACTGCGGCAACAGAATCTTCGCAGTCCATAATGGTGGTTAAGGCCGATTCCATAACAATATCTTTTACACCAGCATCATCTGACGCTCCGATTGGTGAATGGCGATCAATCTGGATTTCAAAGTGGAGGTCGTTATTTTTCAACAAGATGGCTGATAGATTTTCACTTCCACCCTGGTATCCGACGAATTGCTTTTGATTTTTCAACTGTGTCTTGTTTCCATTTGTTAGGGTAATGATTAGCTGACCATCTTGAATATGATAATTGGCTACATCTGAATGGGAGCCTTCCTGAAGAGGAGCCGTTTGATCTAAAAATTGCTTTGAAAAAGAGATTACTTTTTCCCCACGAATAGGATTATAAACTCCTGTTTTTGATGCTCCCTCTCCCTCACTAATAACGTCGGTTCCATAAAGGGCGTCATACAGACTTCCCCATCTCGCATTGGCGGCATTCAAGGCGTATCGGGCATTGTCAACAGGAACAACGAGCTGAGGGCCCGCTTGGAGGCATATTTCTTCATCCACATTTTCTGTTGTAACTTCAAAATCAGGTACTTCTTGTTCTAAATAACCGATCTCCGTTAAGAAGTTTTTGTAGGACTCAGGTGTGAAGGATGGTTGTTGTTTATGGAATGTGTTGATTTGCTGTTGGAGAAGATCTCTTTTTCTTAAAAGTGCTTCATTTTTCGGTGTTAGATCATGGACCAGCTCTGTAAGCCCCTCCCAAAATGATTCTTCATCGAGCTGTGTTTGTGGCAGCGCTTCCTTTTGGATGAAATGATAAAGCTCTGCTGCAATCTTTAACTTCCCCTTTGTTACATAAATAGACATTCTCTTTCCTCCCTATGAAAATAGATTGTTTCTTATTACGCAACGCTGTTTGTTATTTTGTATGTATTTATCGTAACACACAATTATTAGATAATTCAAACAGTATTTGGTGTGCATTTTCAAAAACAAAAAAACCTAGATCCCACCGAATCTAGGTTTCACTTTTATTGTGCTTCTGTTAACAATGCTTCTTCGCCCTCAACATTTGTTGGTATTTCTATAGCTCGTTGTTCTTCGTATTTGATAAATGCTTCGGCCACACGGTTAGCAATGCGTTTGTTCACTGGATGTTTGTCATTCGACGCCCATGGAACGACTACGGAGAACGCTACTTTAGGATTCTCCGATGGGTAGTAACCGACGAATGTTAGGTTGTAAGTTGCCTGCCCCCACTTGGAGCGATCTGGTCCGTAGTAATAGGTTTGTGCCGTTCCTGTTTTTCCTGATACGTCCATGGTAAAGGAGCCTTTTGCTGTCCCGTTCGATCCATTGACGACTCGGTAAAACCCTTCACGAACACGCGCCAAATCTTCATCTGTGTTTAATACTCGATTTAGTACTTCAGTTTCAATGTTCTGAACGACTGGCCCTAGCCCTTGTTCACTTATAGGTTCATGGACACTTGCCACAAGATGAGGCTTCACACGCATACCGCCATTTGCAATCGCTGAAACGTATTGTGCCATTTGAAGCGGTGTATACGTATCGTACTGACCGATAGCCATGTCGAGTAGTAACCCTGGGTTATCGGGAACTCCTTGGAACCCTGTTGCTTCGTTCGGAAGATCCACTCCTGTTGATACACCGAGACCAAATTGCTTATAAATATTTCTTAATCTCGTGTAATCCTCTTGTTGAACGGAAATTGGAGCTTTAGCCACATAATTAACGCCCGCCATTTTCATAACGGTATGGAACATATATACGTTACTAGATACTTCTAGAGCTTTTAAGTCATTCAAGCTTCCGAAGTTTTTCCATGATGACTTCGGCTTTGCTCCCGCTAAATAGATTGGTGAGTCGTAGAAGTAAGAACCATGTTTAATCGCACCGGTCTGATATCCAGCGAGAACGGTTGCTCCTTTAACTGTCGATCCCATTTCATACTGACTCGCAAATGCTCCAACAGAGTAGTCGAGTAGTTCACTCCTATTTTCCTGGTTAATCATTTTTCCTGCGATGCTATATACTTCACCAGTATATGGATGCATCATAACCACAAAGGCACGGTCAAGGAGGTTATTTCCTTTCCCTGCTTTTGCATCCCGTATTTCTTCTTCTAGTATCTTTTCAACTTCCTTTTGCAAGTCGGCATTGATACTTAAGCGTAAATCCATTCCTCTTGATCCTTCAGAAACGATTACTTCATCAACCACGTTACCACTTCGGTCGGTTACGTATTTCTTTTGACCTTTATTCGGATGCAATAATTCCTCATATTGGTATTCTAAATAGCTTTTTCCAACTCGATCGTTACGGGAGTAGCCTCTAGATAAGTAATAATTGCTTCTTTCTTCTAATATTCCTTGTTTGGCTGTTGTTACACTGCCTAAAACCGGCTTTAACATTTCACCAAATGGATAAATACGATTCCAGTCTGTAATAATTTCTACACCTGGAAGATAGCTGAGATTTTCCGATACCGTTGCCATCTCTTCAAGAGTTAGGCCCTCAGATTTAATCGTTTGAATTTCATACATATAGCCGCTAGTCATACGCTTATAGATAATAGCTTCCTCAAGCTCTTTTTCTTCAATTTCTTTCAAAGCAGTTTCAGGAACTCGCTCAATTTGAAGGGCATATTGTTCTTTCCCCGTAAGCGAAAGTTCCTTTTCCTTTAAGAGCTTTTCCGCTTCATCTGGATAAGCAGCTAACCAGTAATCCTTTAAATCTCTCTCTTTATAACTCTCTTTTTCTAAGCTTAATAGTTTTGCAAGTTTCCGCGTTACTTCAATTTTATCTTCAGTTGTCATGCCTGGTTCTTCTGAAAAGGCGACAGCATCCATTCCTTCATTATCTACAATCACTTGTCCATGTCGGTCATACATTTTGCCTCGAGGTGCTGGCAAACTAACAACCGTTGCATCAAGTCTTGATACTTCTTTACTATATGATTCCCCGAATACGATTTGTACTAATCCTAAACGGATAATGAGAAGTGTAAATAGACAAAATATAACAAAGAACAGTAGGTTTAACCGAAATGATCTACTTTTTAAATTCTTTTTAAGTAATTCCCTATTTCCCAATTTTCAGTTCTCCCTTCCACACCCAACTAATTATAACAAACTTTTAAGGAGAACTAGGAGACGAATCGACATTTTTTTCTAAGCACATTTTACCTTTTATGTTCCTACATATATCGGTAAATACTAAAACATGTACCAGACCAGCGAAAGGATTGGTTGAGATGCTATCAAGTCAGCAACTACAGCAATTTAAGCAAGTGTTAGAAGACCGTAAAGCTCAGATAGAAGAGGAATTTGAAAGCAATGATCATTTCAATTTGCAGCGAAGTCTTTCCGATTCGGTAAGTGAACTTTCTGTTTACGACAACCACCCTGGTGATGCTGGAACCGAATTATATGAACGAGAAAAGGATCTCGCTCTTAACGAGCATTATCGATTGGAATATCGTAATACACTTGAAGCCATAGAAGCCATCAAAAACGGAACATACGGTACATGCGTTGTTTGTCATAAAGAGATCCCTGTTGAGCGTTTAGAAGCTCTTCCAAATACACTTTATTGTATAGAGCACACTCCAGATAAAGTGACCTCACATGAAAGACCGATTGAAGAAGGTGTATTAATGCCTCCTTTCGGTAAATTTGATATGGATGAGACCGATGAAAATGTCTCATATGATGCAGAGGATTCCTGGCAGGATGTTGCAAGCTATGGAACGTCTGAGAGCCCATCAGATTTAGTGGAGCAAGTGGATCATTATAATGACATGTATATCGAACCTCAAGAGAATGTTGGTTATGTGGAAGATTACGAAAACTTTGTAGGCGTCGATATTACCGGAAAGCATGTAACTGTCTATCCAAATAAGCAACATGAAAAGTATGAAGAGGAACTCGACGAAGAAGGCATTATGACAACCTTTGGTGATCTTCCGGCCGTTGAGCATGACCCTTATACGGAAGAAGCTCTAGAGAGAGATGAAAAAGGACAATGATTTCATTGTCCTTTTCTCTGTCTTTTTTAAAACAAAAGCTCGTACACCTCATTTAATTGTTTGGCACGGGTCTCATCTTGTTCATTGTTGGCATGCTTAATTTCCTCGGGCAAAATACTGTTCAAGAAATTATTCTCTTCATCAGATAGGCTTCGGACAAAACTTTCTTCCGTTGGAAAATGTCCTTGCTCAATCTTTTTAAATATATATTCGGCTGTGTCAGATCGATCCGTATAGTTCGATAAAATTTCTCTTAAATAAGCTAATGGCTTGTTCATTCAGGTTCCCTCCTTTTTATGGCACATACGTACATTTTTGCTGTTTTGCTCGAGATTTATGTATGTTTCTCGCTTCCTTAAAATTACCATCAATACTAGGACAGTGACTGAACATCCTAATAGTAGGAAATAAACGATGAGGTGAGAAGGATGTTTCGAAGAACAAGACCGCTTATGCTTATTGGATTAGCATTATTGCTGATTATAGGTGTTGCTCGAATGATGCCCGATCGAGAAGTAAGAACGCTCGACCGAAATACGATAGATATGCGAAAAGTGAATGATGAACCTTCTCAAGATCATACATCTAGACTAATGGATTTAAACAATGATCCATCCAATAACCGCTTAGTTTCAAAGCTTAATCATCATTCAGAAATTCAGATTATTAACCATAATGAAGACGATCAGAGTCACTACTACGAGCATGAGGCAACCGTTAAATTTAAAACAGAGATTAGCGATGAACGGCTTGCTCAAATTAATAAAGAGATTGATGCAAGTAGAAGTGAAAAATTAGCGAACCTATATATGTTTCGTTCCAAATCAAAAACGACTCACCAAATGCTTCTTTACTTCCGTGGGTTAGAGGAAGTGGAATATGCAGAACCTAACTTCATTCTTTTACAAAATGAAGCGGTCGCACCAAATGACACTTATTATCAAGA
The DNA here is from genome assembly GCF_036676585.1 of Robertmurraya sp. NCBI lineage: Bacteria > Bacillati > Bacillota > Bacilli > Caryophanales > Bacillaceae > Robertmurraya > Robertmurraya sp. Next base: position 20,181 of record NZ_JAKFCQ010000154.1, on the reverse strand, counting down.
GCAGTATCAATGGAATCTTCCCGTAATAGAAACAGAAAAAGGATGGGATATTTCTAAGGGTGATAAAAATGTCGTTATTGCGGTTGTGGATACAGGCGTAGATTTGGATCATCCGGATTTAAAGCATAAATTGGTTGAAGGATATAACGCGATTGATGAGAAGGCTACCCCAGATGACGATAATGGTCACGGGACACATGTTGCAGGTATCATCGCTTCTGAGACAAATAATCACGAAGGAGTGGCTGGAATCACATGGTACAATCAAATTATGCCAGTAAAAACATTAGCGAAGGACGGATATGGTTATACGTTCGATATTGCAAAAGGCATTGTCTGGGCCACAGACCATGGAGCCGATGTCATTAATTTAAGCTTAGGAAATTATCAACCCGCTACCGTTTTAAAAGAAGCTATTCAATATGCATATGATAAAGGGGTCGTTCTTATCGCTGCCTCTGGTAATGATAATACGAACCAGCCAAGTTACCCTGCTGCTTTTGACCAAGTTCTAAGCGTATCAGCTATTGGTTATTCAGGGGAACGGGCCTCTTTCTCGAACTATGGAAATTATATCGATGTAGCCGCACCGGGTGTTGATATTCCAAGCACCTATTTCGAAAACCAATATGCCGCCCTTTCTGGAACATCCATGGCGTCTCCACATGTGACAGGATTAGCTGGGTTAATTTTATCTACCAATCCAACTTTATCCAATAAGGAAGTCATGGACATTATTCGTTCTTCAAGCTATGACATTGGAGAAGTTGGGAAAGATGAATATTTTGGGGAAGGATTAATTGATGTGAATAGAGCATTAGCTGCTGCTAAAAGGAAATAACGTAAGACCCTCGTTCCTGAGGGTCTTTCTTCGAGTTTAACACAAATGAATATGGTCTATACTTTTAGAGAAACTTTTAAGAGGTGAGGGTATGCACCACCGAATTTATACTGGCTTCTTAAGATTGCCTACGCTTGTCCGAATATTAACCATGGCTATTTTACTCGTTCTTTTTTTTGGAGTAATAATCTATCTTGTTGAGCCAGAGAGATTTCCTACTGTCTTTGAAGGAATCTGGTGGGCCATCATAACGACATCTACCGTTGGATACGGGGACTACTCTCCAGAAACATTTCTGGGAAGAATAGTAGGAATTCTCCTTATTTTTATAGGCGCTGGGTTCTTATCCACATATTTTATTACCCTTGCTACAACAGCCGTATCCAGGCAAAACAATTATCTAGAAGGAAAAGTTCATTTTAGAGGGGATAGACATTTGATTATCATTGGATGGAATGAACGATCAAAAGAAATTATTCAAACGCTTCGAACAATCGATCAATTCTCAGATATTATTTTAATCGATGAAACTTTAGAATCAAATCCCATTATGGATGCAAGGGTGCACTTTATTAGAGGGAGAGCTTCTCAAGACCATGTGTTAATAAAGGCAAATATTGCAACAGCCGAAAAGGTCCTCATTACAGCCGATCAGCATAAGGATGAGCTGGATGCTGATATGAATACGATTCTTGCACTACTTACCATTAAAGGATTAAATCCTAACATTACCGCCATTGTAGAAGTTCTTACCCGTGAACAGATGGCAAATGCGAAAAGAGCTGGCGCTGACGAAATCATTCAATCAAACCGTATGATGAGTTACATTATGACAAATTGCATCGCCACCGATAGAATTGTATCCACTTTTGTTGAAGTACTTGATCAACTTCATGGAAGTAGAGTTTACTTCCATCCAGGCAAGGATTATGTTTCTCAATCATTTTATTCCGCGAATGGGGAGTTGCTTAAAGATGGAAAGCTTTTAATCGGCATTAAAAGAGGAGAAAACACGTTGGTGAATCCTCCTCAAGAAACGGTTATTAATGATCATGATGAGTTACTTATTATCGACCGACTTTAATCGATAAGAATTTGTTCGAGTTCTTGAACGAGTGCCTTACCGATATCTGCAAATTTTTCAGGAAAGCTTGCGTCCTTATCAATCGGTTCTTGGAACTGGTCAAAGGAAGCAGATGCATTGCCAATATAAGCATGATCGTCTAAGTCGTCTTGATATAGATGCGATAGCAATAATGGTCTTTCCATCGCTACCGTACAATTTCGTGCGTCTAGTTGTCCATCTACTACTCGAAACGGAACTCTTAAAAATTGATACCCTTTTTCATCATCAATTTTATAATCTAAGTATCCGTGATCGTAATCCCAATTACCGCCAATAGTATAACCCAGCGGCTTCAATAATTGCTCTAGCTTATACAAATCAAAGTGCTTGCCTTCAATTTGTGAAGGAATTTGAATCATAGCCATCCCCCTTTTTCTTTTAGTTTCTCACAAAAAAAAGAGTGTTAGTCAAAAGAGAGAAAATCTCTAATGACTAACACTTTTTTCCTATAAGATAAGGAGGTATAAATAGAACTTTGAACAGTGTCTAGCTCCAGCGCCCAGCGACTAGTGTACTTCGCTCTCTTCCCTGCGATAAGTCAACATCGGATCGCTTTGCTCTCCGTGTTTCCTTTATCTCAGTCAGAGCGCTCCAGTCCATACGTCGCAAAACGGGCGCTTGCGCTTTTCTTATAATTATAAACGCTTTTCAAGCTCCGCTTTCTTCTCTTCGAATCCAGGTTTGCCTAATAATGCGAACATGTTCACTTTGTATGCTTCTACACCAGGTTGGTCAAATGGATTTACACCAAGTAGGTAGCCGCTCATTGCACATGCTTTTTCAAAGAAGTATGCTAGGTAACCGAATGTGTAAGCATCCATTTGTGGAATCGTCACCACTAAGTTAGGAACTCCGCCGTCTGTATGTGCAAGCAATGTGCCTTCGAATGCTTTGTTGTTAACAAAGTCAACCGTTTGGCCAGCAAGATAATTTAATCCGTCTAAATCGCTATCCGCTTCTTCAATCGTTAGCTCATGACGAGGATTTTCTACAAGTACAACTGTTTCAAATAGGTCACGACGACCTTCTTGAACGTATTGACCTAAAGAGTGTAGATCTGTTGAGAAGTTTGCAGATGAAGGGTAAATTCCTTTTTGGTCTTTTCCTTCGCTTTCTCCAAACAGCTGCTTCCACCATTCTGCAAAGTATTGCAAGCCTGGCTCATAGTTAATAAGCATTTCAATTGTTTTTCCTTTGTTGTAAAGGACATTACGAACTGCTGCATATTGGTATGCTAAGTTTTCTTCAAGCTCTGAGCTTCCGAAGTCATCGCGTGCAGCTGCTGCACCTTTCATCATTGCTTCGATATCTGCCCCACTTGCAGCAATTGGAAGTAAACCTACAGCCGTTAGAACCGAATAACGACCACCCACATCATCAGGAATGATGAATGATTCGTATCCTTCTTCAGTAGCTAGAGTTTTTAAAGCTCCTCTTGCTTTGTCAGTTGTTGCATAAATACGCTTCTTCGCTTCTTCTACTCCGTACTTTTCTTCTAAAAGCTTACGGAAAATACGGAAAGCGATGGCTGGTTCTGTTGTTGTCCCAGACTTAGAAATGACGTTAAGGGAGAAATCCTTTCCATCTAAAAGATCCATAACATCTCTCATGTATGTAGAACTAATGTTGTTTCCGATGAAGATAATTTGTGGAGTGCTACGCTTTTCCTTTGGCAATGCATTGTAAAAGCTGTGTTGAAGCATTTCGATGGCAGCGCGTGCGCCTAAGTATGAACCACCAATTCCACATACTAATAGAACATCAGAGTCTTGCTTGATTTTTTCTGCTGCTTTTTGGATGCGTGCAAATTCTTCTTTGTCGTAGTTAACTGGAAGGTCAATCCAACCTAAATAATCATTTCCAGCTCCTGTTGCTTCATGTAATGAATGATGAGCAACTTTTACAAAATCACGTAAATAAGTAACTTCATGTTCCCCAAAAAAACTAAGTGCTTTTGAGTAATCAAAACGAACGTGTGTCATGAATGATCCTCCAATGATTTGTTGTTTACTATATCACTTTATCGAAAGCTGGTTAAGGAATCAAGAACTGTCTACTTATGTAAGCGCACACATTTCAAACAAATGTGTTAATTGTTAAGAAATGCTCAAAAACCCACCTTCTTACCGTAGTATTTCCACGCCTAAGAAAAAGAAACGCGTGCAATTACGAAAATTGCACGCAAAATAATTTTTATAAAGAAGCACGGTAAATCGCCATGACATCTTCTTTGTTTAACTTTGTGAAGTTTCCGAATTCGCCGTATACCATTGCTTTGTCAGCCATAACTTCGATTTGGCTATCGTCAATATCGTAGTCTGCTAAGCGTGATGGTGCACCGATTGAGTTCCAGAACTCACGAAGTTTATCGATTCCTTCTAAACCTACCTCTTCGTCTGTTTTGCCTTCTGCATTTACTCCGAATACGCGAACAGCAAGCTTCTTGAAGCGTTCTGGTTTCACTTTTAAGTTATGCTTCATCCAGTTCGGGAATAGAATCGCAAGTCCTCCACCGTGTGGGATATCGTAAACAGCCGAAACCGCATGCTCGATATTATGCGTTGCCCAGTCTCCACGGTATCCCATAGAAAGCATACCGTTTAATGCCATCGTTCCACTATAAAGTATGGTTGCACGATGCTCATAGCTTTCTAGGTTTTCAAGGAGCTTAGGTGCTGATTCCATTACGGTAAGCAATAATCCCTCACACATACGATCCTGAAGTTCTGTATTTTCTGTTAAATGGAAGTAATGTTCAAACACATGTGTCATCATGTCGACAATTCCGTAAACGGTTTGATCTCTTGGAACCGTATATGTATTAACTGGATCTAGAATAGAAAATTGCGGGAAAGTAACTGCACTGCCCCATCCGTATTTTTCATTTGTTTCCCAGTTCGTAATAACAGAGCCTGAATTCATTTCGGAGCCTGTTGCAGCTAATGTTAATACCGTACCAAACGGAAGCGCTTCCTTTGCAACGGCTTTTCGAGTCATAAGGTCCCATGTGTCACCGTCATACTTCGCACCAGCAGCAATTGCCTTTGTACAGTCGATAACACTTCCACCACCAACGGCTAATAGAAAATCAATTCCTTCATTTCTGCAGATTTCTACTCCCTTTTTGACTGTAGAGATACGAGGATTAGGTTCCACACCTGATAACTCAAATAACTCAACATCTACTTCTTTTAATAATGACAAGACCTGATCATATAGGCCATTTCGTTTAATGCTTCCGCCTCCATACACAAGTAACACTTTCTTGCCGTATTGAGGTACTTCTACCTTCAATTGTTCAATAGTGCCTTTACCAAAAATCAATTTCGTCGGATTAAAAAATGTAAAATTATCCATACTTCATCCTCCTATTCAATCTTTATTATGTTCCAAAATAGTAGCGAATGCAAAAAAATAGACTCCAAAATTCTTCCTATGAAAATGTATAAAAGGGGGACAAGAATCAAACGATAAGATTGTGTAACTTTATATAGCCAAACTATATAAAAAAACCATCCCAAGGAGGAAATCTGTATGAGTACCATTCAACGTATTGCACTAGTACTTACAATTATCGGGGCTATCAACTGGGGATTAATTGGATTCTTCCAATTTGACTTAGTGGCAGCTATCTTTGGCGGACAAGGTTCTGCACTTTCTAGAATTATCTACGGCTTAGTTGGTATCGCTGGGTTATTAAATCTAGGCCTCCTATTTAAACCAAATGAACAAACCGTGAGAGATCCTGAACCAAGACCAACTCGCTAATTTTAAAAAATCCTTGCACCCAAAAAGTGCAAGGATTTTTTTATGTGCGTAATACTTTCTTAATTCGTTCAATCGCCCAGTCAAGGTCTTCGTCACTAATCACTAATGGCGGAGCAAAGCGAATAACTGTGTCATGTGTTTCCTTACATAACAGTCCTTCTTCTTTCAACTGCTCACAGTACTTTCTAGCAGGGACCGTAAGTTCGACACCGATAAACAGTCCACGACCACGAACTTCTTTAATGATTGGGTTCTTGATTTGTTGTAATTTTGAAAGAAAATAGCTTCCAAGCTCCTGAGAACGTTCCGCTAACTTTTCTTCCTTCAGTACTTGTAAAGCGGCAATGGAAACCGCACACGCCATCGGGTTGCCACCGAATGTTGACCCGTGCGACCCTGGATTAAAGACACCAAGAACTTCTTTGTTTGCGACGACGCAAGAGATTGGGAATACTCCTCCACCAAGCGCCTTTCCTAAAATATACATGTCTGGTTCAATGCCTTCCCATTCACAAGCAAACATTTTCCCCGTACGGGCAAGTCCAGCTTGAATTTCATCGGCAATAAATAGTACATTGTTTTCTTTACAAAGGTCAAAAGCAGCAGGCATAAACCCTTCAGGTGGAATAACAATGCCCGCTTCACCTTGGATAGGTTCGATTAAGAAAGCAGCTGTATTTGGAGTGATTGCAGCTTTTAATGCTTCGATGTCACCATATGGAATCAGCTTAATTCCTGGTAGCATCGGTCCAAATCCACGCTTATACTCTTCTTCAGAAGATAGAGAAACCGCTGTCATTGTACGCCCATGAAAATTACCTAAGCATGCAATAATCTCTGCTTGATTATCTTCTACACCCTTCACATCATACGCCCACCGACGTGCAGCCTTAACCGCTGTTTCCACAGCCTCCGCACCAGTATTCATAGGCAATGCCATTTCTTTATTTGTTAATTCACAAATCATCTCATACCATGGTCCAAGCTGATCATTATGAAATGCACGTGATGTAAGTGTCACACGATCAGCCTGTTCCTTTAATGCTTCAATAATTTTCGGATGACGATGACCTTGGTTTACAGCCGAATACGCGCTAAGCATATCCATATATTTGTTACCTTCAGGATCCTCCACCCAAACACCTTCTGCTTTAGAAATAACAATCGGAAGAGGGTGATAGTTATTAGCCCCAAACTTTTCCGTTTGCTCAATCACTTCTTGTGACTTACTCGCCATATTATTAACCTCCGATCTCATTCATTCGTGGTGAAAAAACTACCTTTTCTTAGTGTATCTTAAAAGAATAACTTATGTCCTTTCTCGAGAAAAAAACATAAAAAAAGTGGGAGAATTTCTCCCACACTTTAATCATTTATTATCTTTGTGATTGCTCAATCCACTCTTGTAACTTATCTTTTAGCGTGTTAAAGCCTTGTGGTGCTTCTGTATCTTGCTTGATAGCAGCTGCAGCTGTACGCTTTCTTGGCTTCTTCGGAGCAGCCTTTGGTGCAGCTACTGGTGCTTCAGGAGCTTCTACAGTTGCGCGGATAGAAAGACCGATTTTCCCAGCATTTTCATCGATAGAAAGAACCTTTACTTGAACTTCATCTCCTACTTTAAGGTGCTCGTTAATATCTTTAACGAATCCGTGAGTAATTTCTGAAATATGAACTAACCCTTGAGTATTTTCATCAAGTGCAACGAACGCACCGTATGCTTGAATTCCCGTAACTTTACCTGTAACAACACTTCCAACTTCAATTTTCTCTGACATAGAAACACTCCTAAATATAGTTTATTTATCATTTTTATACGCAATATAAGATTATATCACAATGTCACATCTTATTCAAAAATTTTTACTACACAATAGTCCGAAAATATAGTATTATGGGAAAATATCTTTTAAAGTAGGTGTAAAAACTGTAATGAAAACACATGAGCAATGGACATCAAAGATTGGCTTTATTCTTGCAGCAGCTGGCTCTGCAATTGGTCTAGGAGCCATTTGGAAATTCCCATACATGGCTGGAACAAATGGTGGAGGACTCTTTTTCCTTCTTTTTTTATTGTTAACTTTATTTATCGGTGCACCGATCCTTATTGCTGAATTTATTATTGGTAGAAATACGCAAAAGGATGCAATCACCGCCTATAAAATTCTTGCTCCAAACTCAAAATGGAAGGTTATAGGGTATTTAGGAGTCATCATTTCAGGACTTATCTTATCTTTTTATAGTGTGGTAGGCGGATGGATCTTATCTTATCTATTTCGTAGCGTTACTGGCAGTTTAACAGGACTCTCTCAGGATCAGTACGGATCTCTATTCGGTACGATTATTAGTAATCCTATTGAAGCGATTGTTGCACAAGCTATCTTTATGATACTAACCATTTTCGTGATCCAAGGCGGGGTTCAGCAAGGAATTGAGAAAGCTAGTAAATACATGATGCCGGCCTTATTTATTCTTTTTATCATACTAGCCATACGTTCCTTAACTCTTGATGGCGCATCAAAAGGAGTGGAGTTTCTCCTTAAACCAAATTGGAGTAGTCTAACCCCTGACACCATCTTACTAGCGCTAGGACAGTCCTTTTTTGCTTTAAGCGTTGGTATTTCCGTTATGGTTACGTATGCATCTTATCTTTCTAAAAAGGAAAACATTACTAAGTCAGCATTTTCGGTTGTTGGTCTTAATATTTTTATCTCTCTACTTGCTGGTCTCGTTATTTTCCCAGCAGTATTTGCACTCGGATTTGAACCTGGGGCAGGACCTGGTTTGGTGTTTGTGGTCCTCCCTGCCGTATTTAACGAAATGGCATTTGGCGCATTCTTTTTAACGATTTTCCTTGTGCTGCTTTTGTTTGCGACATTAACCTCTGCTTTTTCCATTTTAGAAATTGTTGTAGCGGCTATTGTTAAAGAGAAAACAGAACAGCGCAAACAATGGGCTTGGAAAACAGGCATTGTTATTTTTATCTTTGGAATTCCTAGCGCATTATCTTTTGGAGTTTGGTCTGATGTTCTAATCTTCGGAAAAACGATCTTTGATTTTGCAGATTTTATTGCAAGTAATATTGGGATGCCGTTAGGAGCCTTTTTTATCTCTATTTTTGTTGGGCACCGGCTTCCATACAAGCTATTGAAAAGTGAGTTAGCATTAGGAACATTCGGGAATATGAACAAGCTGTTTACAATCTGGTATTTCACGATTCGATTTATCGTTCCCGTTGCGATTATTTTTGTATTTTTACGTTCGATTGGTCTTTTGTAACTGTAACGAAACGTTCACGATTGGGATAAATTCCCCTATCCTAATCGTGATAAAATAAATAAAGAATATAATCTTTTTCGAAAGGAAGATGAGCCATGACTGCAATTGGGCAAAACATTAAACGCTTTCGGGAAGAATTAGAAATGTCACAGCAGGAGCTTGCTATTAAGATCCGTGTTGGCACTGCTACGATTGACAAATATGAGTCAGGCGTACAAACTCCTGACACACAAACCATTTTAAAAATATCTACTGTACTTGATATTCCAGTCTCTGAATTGATGCAACAAGAAAGTCATATATAAATAGTAATAGGTAAAGCGAGGGATTTGTTCCTCGCTATTCGTTTGTTTCATTCAGTTTATTTGGAGATTATTTTTCATTATCATAGTGCTTATATAACATCTTATGGAGGATATTATGGCAAAGAAAATTGCTTGGGTAACCGATTCGACGGCAAGCTTCTCAGAAAAAGATCAAGCTTGGTTACAAGACAATCATATATACGTGGTTCCCCTTTCGTTCACGTTTGGAAACGCAACCTTTAAAGAGGGTGTAGACATAACTACCGAGGAATTTTATGAGATGATGAGTAACTCAAGTTTTCCGCCAACTAGCTCACAGCCTGCCCTAGGGGACTTTATTGACCTTTATACCCAATTAAAAGAAAGCTACGATGAAGCGATCATTATCCATGTATCTAGTGAACTATCTGGAACGTACTCCACATCCACACAAGCGGCTGAGATCGTTGGTTTCCCTGTACACCCAGTTGATTCGTGGATCGGTTCTTTTCCGTTAAAGTTCTTACTAGAAGAAGGAATCACCTTGTATAAGGATGGACTAAAGCCCTCTGAAATTGTAAAAGAACTTCTTTCGTTAAGAGAAAAATGCCGCTTGATCTTAATTCCTGCTAACTTAGATCAATTGAGAAAAAGTGGACGAGTCTCCAATTTTGGCTCTATTTTAGGAAATCTTCTACAAATAAAACCACTGCTTGCTTTTAAGGAAGGGAAAGTAAATATCGTTGAAAAAATTCGCACGATGAGAAAAGCGGAGCAGGCATTAATAGACCGTTTGCACGAAGCGTACAAGCAAGGAATCTACGATCGAATTGGAATTATGCACGCAGGTGAAAAGGAGATCGTTGAAAGTTTACTCTCAAAAATTATGGCCGAGTACGAGTCATTGAAGATCGAAGTACTCCCATTAATTCCTGTTGCTGGTGTTCATACAGGCGTAGGAACCATTGCTTTGTCATATATCATGAAGGATTAAATACTAGAAAAAAGGACAACTGTTTACGGTCAGTTGTCCTTTCTTATGGATATTATCTTTCAACAAACCGTTTGATTCGTTTCACCGCTTCTTGTAAATGTTCCATGGATGAAGCGTACGAGCAGCGAATATGCCCTTCCCCGCTACTTCCAAACACATTACCTGGAACAACTGCTACTTTTTCTTCGATCAATAATTGTTCAGCAAATTGCTCTGATGACAGACCTGTACTTACAATGGATGGGAATGCATAGAACGCACCACCAGGGATATGACAGGAAAGCCCGATATCATTTAGTGACTGAACAAAATAGTTCCTTCTTCTACGATAACTTTTTTTCATATCCTCTACGTCTTCTCTGCCGCCTTTTAATGCCTCAAGTGCCGCGTACTGCGCCATCGTCGGAGCACACATCATGGCATATTGATGAATTTTTAACATAGCTGCAGTTAGTTCTTCGTTGGCACATACAAAACCAAGTCTCCAACCTGTCATTGCAAAGCCTTTCGAGAAACCGTTAATAAGAAGGGTTCTATGTCTCATGCCTTCAATCGCAGCAAAACTTACATATTGTTCATCATAGGCAAGCTCTGCGTAGATTTCATCAGATAACACGAGAAGATCATGCTTTTCGATGAATGTGGCAAGCTCTACTAATTCTTTCTCACCCAGCATTGTACCTGTTGGATTATTGGGAGAACAAAGCATAATCGCCTTCGTCCGGTCGGTAATCGCCTTTTCTAACTGATGAGTTTGAATTTTAAAATCGTACTCTTCTGTTGCTTGAACCGCAACTGGCTTTCCACCTGCTAACGAAACTAGTGGTGCATAAGAGACGAAGCTTGGTTCAATAACAATGACCTCATCACCTGGATCGAGAATCGCACGTAATGCAATGTCTAATGCTTGACTCGCTCCAACGGTAATGATTATCTCGCTTTTCGGATTATAATCCACATGAAATTGCTTTTTCATATACGAGGACACTTCGTTACGAAGCTCTAATAATCCAGCATTTGCTGTATAAGATGTATAACCTTGTTCAAGGGAAAGAATGGCTGCTTCTCTAGCTGACCAAGAGGTGACAAAGTCAGGCTCACCTACCCCTAAGGAAATAACCCCTTCCATTCCTGCTGCAAGATCAAAAAACTTACGAATTCCAGATGGCTTAAGGTCTTCTACCGTTTTTGCCAAATAAGATTTTGTCTGTTTCATTACGGTGACACCACAATTCTCTTATCATCGTCTGCTAATGGTTCAAATATCGTCCCATCATGCTTATATTTTTTCAAAATAAAATGAGTGGTTGTTGATAAGACAGAATCAAGAGTAGATAGTTTATTTGAAACAAATCTAGCTACTTCATTCATCGATTTCCCTTCAATAATGACGCTAAGGTCATAGGCACCTGACATCAAATATACGGATTTTACTTCTTTAAATCGGTAGATACGTTCAGCTACTTCATCAAAGCCTACTCCACGCTTTGGTGTTACCTTCACATCAATCATAGCGGTAACGCCTTCATGACCGTCAATTTTAGACCAATCCACTACGGTTGTGTAATGAACAAGAACTTTCTCCTTTTCAAGCTTCTTAATAAGCTCAACTGTTTCTTGCAAGCTTAGGCCGATCATTTTCGCTACATCTTCAGATGAAATTCGGGCATCCTTTTCAAGAATTTCTACAACTTCGAGTTCTTTTTCCGAAAGTTTCATGCGTTAACATCCTTTTCTGCTTTATCGCTTAAAATAGTTACATTATAACAAAAATGCGTAAAAAATAATTTAATTTTCAAATTTATCATCATATTTTTTTATGATTGTTTTTGTCATTGATGGGTATTCTATGAAAAAACAAATTGCCGTTAAAGGAGTGAATACGAAGATGGATGACGCTAGCATCACCGGTACGATCAATATTAACGGAAACGACCTGTATTATGAACATTATAAACATTCTCAAGCAACAGATACGCTATTGCTCATTCATGGGTTTCTCTCGTCTACCTTTAGCTTCCGAAGACTAATTCCTCTTCTTCGTGAGGAATTTAACGTCATCGCCATTGATTTCCCGCCATTCGGTAAAAGCGGTAAATCAAAGAAGTTTATTTACTCGTATGAGAATATAGCACATTCGATTATTTCCTTTGTGGAGCATCTTCATATAAAAAATGTATCGATTATCGGTCACTCGATGGGGGGACAAATCGCTTTAAAAATCTCGCAATTACGGCCTGATCTCGTAAAACGCTCGGTATTATTATGTAGCTCTGGCTACTTAAAACGAATGAAACTTCCTCTTGTTCTATCTAGTTATCTTCCCTTTTTCCACTTGTATGTGAAAAGACATCTTGCAAAATCAGGAGTGAAGAAAAATCTTGTTAATGTCGTGCATGATCATTCGATGATTGATGATGATATGTTGAACGGATATTTAGTCCCTTTTTTAAAAGGAGATATTTTCCCAGCCTTAACTCGGATGATACGGCATAGAGAAGACGAGCTGGATGAGTCTGATTTGAAAAAAATCGAGACTCCGTGTCTGCTCATTTGGGGCGAGCATGACAGAGTTGTCCCACTAAGGGTTGGAAAACGATTGAAGCAAGATTTAAAGAACTCCGAGCTCATTGTGTTAAAGGAGACAGGACATCTTGTACCTGAAGAACGACCTGAAATAGTACACAAGTATATTAAAGAGTTTCTTGTGTAAATAAAGCTTCAAGCCAGTATCCGCTTGAAGCTTTTTTAACATTACAACGAGCAAGAGCTTTCGTTTTTAATCGCTAACAATTCTTCGGCCATGGCTGTACATTCAGATAAAGGAATGATTTCTTCAAAAGAAAACTCATATATGCTTTGGATTTTTCGAGCAAGCTCTTTTACAGATGACAAAACGTGTACTGCTTGAATCGTATCCGCAATTTCTGGATCATAGCTGTCTTCCCCATATCCGAGTGGATCCCATTCTATCAGACGCTGTAACAAACTTAAATTCATTTCGAGCATTTCCATGTAAAATCACCTTTTATTTTATCTTTTCGTTCACATATCTTATCATATTACATAGATCAAATAAAATGGAAAAAGGTGAGGTGCTTTATGACTACATATGATTTTGATAAAGTGATTGACCGAAATAATACGGGATCTGTTAAATGGGGGCTCCTGCACGATGTGTTCGGAAGCAGTGATCTTCATCCGATGTGGGTAGCAGATATGGACTTCCCGCCGCCTACTGAAGTAACAAATGCGATTCGAAATCGATTAGAGCATGAAATTTTCGGCTACACCTTTGTTCCCCCATCTGTTGGAAAAGCCATTCAAGCTTGGGTGAAAACAAGACATAATTGGGAGATTCGTCAAGCATGGATTACATACAGTTCAGGAGTTGTCCCTTCTATCAGTACGGCCGTCCAAGCATTTACTTCTGTTGGAGACAAGGTAATGCTTCAATCTCCTGTGTATACTCCGTTCTTTTCTATGGTTGAAAAAAATGAGCGCGTGGTCGTGAACTCTCCATTAAAAAATGTAAATAACCGTTACGAAATCGACTTTGAGGATTTTGAAGCTAAGCTGAAAGAAGGCGTTAAGCTATTTATATTATGTAATCCTCACAATCCAAGCGGAAGAGTGTGGAAAAAAGAAGAACTTCTTCAAATCGGTGAACTTTGCAAAAAGTACAATTGCTTAATTTTATCAGATGAAATTCATTCCGATCTTGTGTTTGATGGAACTACGCATGTCCCGATTGCGAGCTTAGAGGACTTTGCTGATTTTGTTGTCACTTGTATCGCTCCAAGTAAAACCTTTAATTTAGCAGGCTTGCAGGCTTCTGTAGTGATTACTAGCAATCAGAAACTTCAAGAGTTATTCCAAGCTGAACAACAAAAGCAAGGATTTCATACATTAAATACGTTTGGAATCGTTGGAATGGAGGCAGCTTATCTTCATGGTGAAACATGGTTAACCGAAGCTCTTGCATACATGGCAGAAAATATTCGCTATGTACAGGAGTTCCTAGAGGCTGAGCTTCCACAAATAAAGATGATGCAGCCGGAAGGTACGTACTTAATCTGGATGGATTGTCGTGAGCTTGGACTTTCAGATGATGACTTAAAGAAAGCACTGATCGAAAAAGGAAAACTTGGACTCGAACCTGGACCAAAATACGGCCCGGGTGGAGAAGGCTTTGTCCGTATGAATGTAGCGTGTTCAAAAGAACATGTGACAGAAGGATTGGAGCGATTGAAAGCAGCATTTGCTTAATAGTCAGACGGAAGAGTAGGACTCTTCCGTCTTTTTGTTTAAATTAAAAAACGCACACTTTTCAAGAAAAGTGTACGTTTATCCTTTGTTTTGGTGCTCACTCATAATTTGATTTTCTAATTCTTTTGCTTTTGCTTCTTCTTTTCGTGAAATTTTTACGATAAATCGCATCGTGAAAATACAGAGGATTAAGAAGATGGTAAAAGAAATAGCTGCAGGAATGTATTCAGACTTATCTTCTGGAAAATATAGAAACAATGATAATATAAACGAATGGAACATGACGATCTTCCTTTCTGCATACGAGCAGTCATTCATGCCTATTATATCAAGGTTCCTACCGATCGTCCAAGGACGATTACTTCAGCACAGTAATCTTCTTGATAACAACATCTTCTTCCGGCTTATCACCTTCTCCTACTGGAGTGGTAGCTATTTTATCAACCACATCCATCCCTTCAATCACTTGACCAAACACGGTATGTGCTTTATCCAACCATGGAGTACCACCATCTTCATACTGCTTGATCACTTTATCGTTGTAACCAGCTTGCTTCATTTGGTCTACTAAGCCAGAATCGAGTGTTTTATTTTGAACGATAAAAAACTGACTTCCATTCGTGTCTGCCCCAGAGTTAGCCATTGATAAGGCACCTCTGAAATTATAAAGCTGATTAGAGAACTCATCTTCAAATGGCTCTCCATAAATGCTTTCTCCACCCATTCCTGTTCCATCTGGGTCTCCACCCTGAATCATAAAGTCATTTATTACACGGTGGAAAATGACTCCTTCGTAATATCCCTCTTCACTATGAGTAATAAAGTTTTCTACTGCCTTTGGAGCTTGTTCTGGGAACAGCTTGATTTTGATATTTCCCATTGATGTTTCCATTTCGACCAGTCTTTCCTTTTCACCAACCTCTGTGGTTGCCTGTGGAAGCTCAATATTTTCTTGGTTAGCGGTTTCATTATTGCTTGCATTTCCGTTCGAATTATCCGTACCTTCTTCATTGCTTGTCCCACAACCAGTGACAAGGAAAACAACGAATAATAAACACGCTAGGAATTTCTTCATGTAATCACCCTCCAAAATACTTTGTTTTTCATAATGCTTACGTCATAATTATTATCATATACAGTTCTAGCCCAATTTGAAAGGAGAAACGAAAAATGTCCGACATTCAAATCGGTGACAAGGTCACAGCAATTTATAAAACCGGAAAGTATATTGGTGAAGTAACAAACATCCGTCCAGAGACCATTCTTGTTCGCGTCCTCGCTGTTGTTACTCATCCGACACAAGGAGATTTACATAGTCATAAGGATGCAGATGTGCCTCTTTTTCATGAAAGACGAGCTCTTGCTTACCGAGAACAAGCCAACATCCCTGCAAAAATGGTAAAGCCCTATACAGACGAAATTCCTGAATACAAAGAGTCCCTAACGAATGCCATTCAAAAATTAAGAGATACGTTGGCTAGCGATGACACCCTTTGGGCAAAAAAGAGCCTTGAAAATATCTCAACACTTGAGAAAGAATACTTCTAACACACAAAAGCCAAATCCAGTTTGAGGGATTTGGCTTTTTATGCGAACTTATTAAGTACTTTGGAGAAATCAATGCGGTCACCAATCGTGGTTGGTGCATGTCCTTGAAGGTACTTTTTATCCTTCTCAACTAAACGAAAAATATTGAATGTGGTTAATGCATCGTCCAGCGCCCGGTGGTGCTTGCCTGTTCCTTCCTTGCCATACTCTTGTACCGCTTTCCATAAGCCAGTTTGATTTTGGTCTCCGAAGAATCGCTTGTACTCCATGGATAAATCGAGTTCTTCCCCTTTTAAAGGAAAAGGTAGACCGGCTTGTTCGCAGTTATTACGAAGAACCCTCATGTCCATATTGCCCCATGTAACGATTGTAAGGTCTAATGAAGGGGAACTTAACTGCTCAAACTTTTTCACAAGATCTGTAAAACTAATGCCACCATTGACTTGTTCCTGTGAAATTTTCAAAAATGATTTACAGCGGTCCGATAGCATAGGGAAACGATTAGGAGTGACATACGAAGAAAATTTCTCGCAGATTTGATCATTTACAACCGACACAATGCCAGCCTCAATGATTTCTGGGTAAAAACCTCTAAACCGCTCAGATCTCTCAGGCATCGTAAACTCAAAATCAATAAATAAATACTGATGCTCCTTCCTCATCTTACGTACCCTCTTTCCTCCTTCGAGTATCACTACCATTATATGAAATAACCATTCCAAAAAATGAACATGAATGTTTTTTTATTATATCATGATTTTTATTAATTTTTTCACTTTTCTGTTTAATTCATTCGAATAAAGTGTGAAAAGGAATATCAGCCCTAAAATATGCTATAATTTCCATAAGCTAATATTTAGTAAAACGAAATAATTACAATAAGAAGGTGTTTTTGCTTTGTATCAAAAAAGAAATTTACGAATTATGTGGATCGCAAATTTCCTCGTATCTGCAAGTGCAACGATGATTCTTCCTTTTTTATCGTTGTACATTGAAACATTTGGATCTTTTTCCCCGGACTATGTTCAAAAATGGGCTGGGTATGTGTTTGGGGTAACCTTTTTAGCAGCTTTCTTTATTTCACCTTTATGGGGACGGTTTGGAGATAAACATGGGTATAAGCCTATTTTGATGATTACCGGATTCGGTATTGGTATCAGTATCTTTTTCATGGGGTTTACAAATTCTGTTATGGAGCTCTTTATCCTGCGACTTGTTATGGGTGTCGTTACTGGATTTATCCCCACCTCACTCGCCCTCATATCCTCACAAACTCCAAAAGAGATTGCTGGTAAGGTACTTGGAACGTTACAGATGGGTACCGTCTCTGGTGGCCTGCTCGGTCCATTATTCGGAGGATTGTTAGCAGACAGTTTTGGTTTTCAATATACGTTTTTCATCACCTCCTTCGTAATCGTTGCTGCTACTCTTTTAGTCTCGTTTGGAATTCATGAAGGGAACGACCGACAAAAGGTGAAGGAGAAGAATGCTTTTACCCAAAAGGAAGTGTTTTTTTACATTTTTAAAAATCCTGTCCTGCTCTCGATCATGATCCTATCATTATTAATTCAAACCGCTAACTTTAGTGTACAGCCACTATTAGCTCTGTATGTCAATGAGCTTGTCCAAACGACCCATATCGTTTTTCTAGCAGGGGTTGCTTTTTCAGCAACCGGATTTGGGAACTTGTTAGCCACTCGGCGTTGGGGGAAGCTTGGTGATGATATCGGGCATGAACGAGTGATCCTCATTTTATTACTCTCTGCGTCCATTCTATTTATTCCGCAGGCACTTGCTACCCAGTTATGGCAACTTGTGTTGTTCCGTTTTATGTTCGGAATGGTGGTTGGGGGAATCCTTCCTTGTATGACCGCTTATATCCGACAAGTCGCTCCCCTTTCCATACAAGGGGAAGTATTGGGCTATAACGTAAGTTTTCGATTTTTAGGAAACGTCATTGGACCTGTAATGGGTGGACTTATTTCGGGGTGGTATAATATCTCAACTGTCTTTTTTGTCACTAGTGCTTTATTCCTTGCTGCTTTTGTCTTATTATGGTGGAGTGTGAGAAAAACAGAAACACTGCTATCTTCATCATAATTTTTTCATAGAAAGGGAATCGGCCAAACATGAAAGCAGCAACTGGTTATTTGTTTATTATCCTGCTTCTCCCCGTCTTTTTCCTGCTTGCCTATTTTTCTAGCAAAGAGGTACGCTCTTTTGATACTTTCGATCATGTGATAGAAAACAAGATCCAGTTAGAAAAAACAAACTTATCACAAACAAGCTTGATCAAAGATCGCAATGGGGAAACAGTTTTAGAATGGTACAGCACGGTAAATCGCATTGTTTTACCATCTGAGGACATTCCCGAGCTATTGCGTGAGGTGTTTGTTCTATCAGAGGATCAGCACTTTTATGAGCATATTGGCTTTGACTTAACAGCCATGGGTCGTGCACTCACGATCAATATTCAGTCAAACGGAATTGAGCAGGGAGCAAGTACGATTACACAGCAGCTCGCTCGAAATTTATATTTAACTCATGAGCAATCCTACAATCGAAAGCTTAGTGAAATTCTTTACGCCTACAAGCTAGAGAAAACTTACTCAAAAAAGGAAATCATAGATTTATATATTAATTCTATTTATTTTCAAAATGGGGCTTACGGAATTGAAGCAGCGGCTAAACATTACTTTAACCGCGGAACACTTGAACTTACAAAAGCGGAGCTGCTTTTTCTAGCTGCTGTTCCGAACAATCCGACTTACTACGATCCATTAACCCATTTCGATCGAACAAAAGCGCGTCAAGAGCGTCTCATAGATTTATTAGTTGAAAAAGACAAGCTCTCGGCTTCAGAAGCAACAGAAATAAAAAATTCGCCTATCAATCTAACATTGCATGAACGAATTGACGAAGCACCTGATTACATGGCGTATGTTCAAAATGAATTATCTCAATTAATTGCCCTTTCAGAAGGATTAACCAACGAGGAACAGATTGACAATCGGGTAAAAGAAGTGATTGCTTCCGGAATTAGCATTGAAACTTCATTGGACCAAAGTCTTCAAAATCGAGCAAAAACAGCGGTTAGTGATAATCTACCATTTATCGATGTGGAAGGTTCTGTGGCAGTCATTGACCATACAAATGCACAGATACTTGCACTCGTTGGCGGAAAAAACTATCAAAAAGGTGAATTCAATCGGGCGTTCCAAGCTTATCGTCAGCCTGGTTCATCGATAAAACCATTACTTGTTTACGCACCTTATATACAAGAGACGCAATCCTCTCTATCTAAAACAGTAAATGCAGGAGAGCTCTGTATTGGTAACTATTGCCCTGAAAACTATGGTGGAAAAATATACGGGAATGTAACACTTGAACGCGCGTTTGCCAACTCATACAATACACCGGCTGTTCGACTTTTAAACGAAATTGGTGTAGAAACGGGCTTTCAATATCTTACATCATTCCCTTTTAAGAAGCTAGTAGCCGAGGATCATGTGTTACCAGCTGCCGTTGGTGGCTTTACGTATGGAATGTCACCATTAGAGCTGACAGGAGCTTATACCTCCTTTTATGATGGAGGGTACCAGCATCCACGTGCGATTCGTAAGGTTACCGATTTACAAGGAAAGGTTCTTTACGAATGGAAGGATGAGAAAAAACAAGTCTGGTCTGCTGAAACCGTCAGTAGCATGCGCAATCTTTTATCCGAAACGGTCTCTTCAGGAACCGCTCGAAAAGCCCATTTATCTCAAGCAACATACCAAGGCGGGAAAACAGGAACAACGAATAATTACCAAGACTACTGGTTTGTTGGTTTAACAGATACGCTAACGGTTGGAGTTTGGGTAGGAAGAGACATGCCATCCAGCATTGAAAATATTGAGCAATACTCTCCACATCTTTATATATGGAAAGCGATTATGTCGCACTAAAAACAAAACCCCGGATGAGTTCTTCATCCGGGGTTCTTATACTGGTAAACTAGCAACGATGCTGTTGTATACTTTTAACGCAATAAATACGACACCTAACACGAGGGTTGACCAGGTAAGGACCTGAA
>NZ_JAKFCQ010000153.1:0-1514 GCF_036676585.1 Robertmurraya sp. | reverse complement strand
TTTGATGAAAATATGTATGAAGAGCTAAAAGAAATTTATGACCTAGTGATGAAAAGAGATTCGTTTAGCCCAAGTGAAACGCAAGCATTAGCGGAAGAGTTAGGGAATCTAAGAAAACAATAAATCAAAAAGAAACTGCACCCCTTCTATTACTCTGGAGTGCAGTTTCTTTTTGTTGCTCTATTTTACTGGTCCAACACTTCTGTAATTAATAATGTGTGATTTTCCCCTAACGAAACTTCTTCATTTGAATCTAAGTATCGTACGAACGGTCTTTGAAGATTCCTTTTTACTTTCGTAACAATAGCTTTTCGCCCATTATTTAGAATGACCTTCGTGCCAGGAATAAAATGTGGTACCTCTTGAACGAATCGTTTAACAAGATCCGTGCTAAAAAGTGTTCCACTCTTTGTCATTACGTACTCCATCACCTCATGGGGAGGAATCCCCTTTTTCGATAATGCATTCTCGTAAAGATTTGCAATGCTGCAGATTTGGGCAAATTCATGTATCTCTTTTTCACGTAACCCTCTAGGTACTCCACTACCATCAAAGGCTTCGTGGTGCTGATAGGCAACATGTGCAGAAAGCAAACTCACTTCTCTTGTTTTTCGTAAATATTCGAACCCAACCCTCGGATGATCATCCTCCAAAGGGGTTAGAACTTTTCCTATGTCATGAAGTAATGTACCGACTGCTAAATCACGAATTTGCATTTGAGAAATTTGAAATTTTTTCGCGATTTGCAACGCAAGAAGTGTGACATTAACCGAGTGGGCATACTCTCGTAGATCTTCCGCTAATGAAGAGGCAGGAATTAAAAGAATGGCCTTTCTTTTATTAACTTCCTCAACCAGCTTAATAGCGAGCTGTTGAATCGGTCTAATCGGAAGTTCTTCCTTTTTTTCAACCGCTTTATAAACAGCTTGTAGTACATCTACTGCATCCACCCATGTCGGAACATCGAGCATCTCCTCCATGGAAATTCCGAATGACTCTGCGTCCTCTATAAATAAATATCGAATATCAAGATCGATTAACTTTTGCAAGTATGTTGGATGGATCGAACGTCCTGCTGCAAGAAGCACCCTTTTCTGCCGATCAAAAATCGGTTTCGCCAACTGCATAGTGCGTGGCTCATATTCATCAATTCGAATTAATCTCATGGTTACTCCCTCTACACTCATTATTACCCTTAGTATACAAATTGTTCGTCTCCATTACTATTGTCCTTTACTCCTATGTTTCGCTTCTTCTATAGGATTGATAGGGGAATAGTTTGGATGGAATCTCCAAATAATATGTTTGAGTTATATAGACATCGAAAGGAGGGATGTTTGAGTGGTACGTAAACTTCTTATGATATTGCTTGCTGGTTTTCTAGTGACGTCTGTTGTTGCTTGTGACGACGCACCAGGAGAAGATGAGATTGGCGATGGCGAAGTACAAGATGAAGAATAAAGGTTTTTAAAACAATAAGGGAACAGCACTAGTTACGTGTTGTTCCCTGTTTT
>NZ_JAKFCQ010000152.1:0-19877 GCF_036676585.1 Robertmurraya sp. | reverse complement strand
CAGCTCTTCCTCTACATCTACTTCAAAAGAAAATCGATTATTAAACCTTATTTTCTGTATTTCCAGATAGCTGATCACATGACGGATCTCATCCTTTACTTTCACTTCATAACCTCCATTAATACTGATGCGCAGCAGCTTACCGAGGTTAATTGTCATTTTACTAATTTCCCTTTGCCCGTTTAAAGCGGCGAGTGCATTAATAGATTCAAGTGTATTGTATAAAAAATGAGGATTGATCTGCTGCTGTAGCACTTTAAACTGAGCCTCACGCTTGCGTTCCTGTTCTGTCTCAATGTCACTCATCAATTGTTGAAGTTTTCCGGTCATGTTATTAAAGCCCTGCGAAATGTTTTGTAATTCTTGAAATTTAAAACTTCCCATTCGTTTGCTCAGCCTGCCGCTTTCAACTTGTTTCATGCCATTTAACAGTTCATGAATAAAACGAGAAATTCTCTTTAAATACAATAAATTAAATAAAATGGCTGTTAACACCGTAAACCCAACAACGAGTAACATGGTGTTTCGGATATTAACGATTTCACTGGCAATTGTTTTCAAAGGCTTTATTGATACTAGGATGAGCTGTGAGTTACCTCCCGTTTCAAAACTAGACGGCATATACGTAATCAAACTTTTTTCACCGTCCCACTCATCAGTGAGGTAACCACTTTTATTTGTTGGAAATTCAGAAAAACTTTGAATGTCCAAAGTTTTACCAATGAAATTTCGATTTAATGAATAAAGCACGGTCCCCGCTTTATTTACAATCAATTCCTGGCTGGGACCTCCATAAATATCTTTAAAAATCGGATCAAATAAATCTAGTTTTACATGTAGTATTAAATACCCTAAATTATCAAGCGTGTTAAGATCCTTTACGACTCTTGATTGAGTTAGAATATAGTTCTGACTAAAAAAAAGATTTTGATTTTCATATGGAGTTAACCAAACCGGACGACCTTTCTGCTGTAAAACCTCATCCAAAAACAAACTTGAGCGAAGCGCATCTAAGCTCGTAACCATATCATCGGTATAAGTAATCACATTCCCATCATTCGTATAAAGAACAAGATTATCAATCTGTGAATTTCCATACATCTTTCCGGCGATTTCCTGCTGTTCGCTGTAAAATTCATAGATCGAGGACGTATTTTGTGTATTTAAATAGTCCTGAATGGCACTTGATGAAACCACATAGTCAGAAAAGGAATCCACTTCAGAAACAGCGGCTAATAAATTTCGATCAACCGCCTTTAAAGTTTGGATCATTTGCTCACTAATATTTTTTTGTAACGTGGTGGATGAAATTTTGTAAGAAACAATCCCTAGAATAATAATAGGAATTAAAACAAAACAGATAAAGGCTATAATTAACTTATGCTGAAATTTTATCATATCGGCACCTAATTCTTTTAATTAGCATTCGAATAGCGGTTAAACATCTTTTCTAGATTCTTAAGATAAACATCCATATTTTGATCATAGTAAAACTGTGCCGTATATTTTCGAAACTCGGATTCTGCAGCAGTTCCTCCTGCCCAGTAATGATTTGGCCAATTTACTACTTGCCCGCTTGCAATTTTTTCTCTTATTAAATGACCTTCTGTATGGGTGTTTGTAACTCCTTTAACAGCACTGATCGAACCGTCAAAATCGGAAATTCTTTGAGCGTTTTCCTTTTTTATTAAAAACGCTAAAAACGCCTTCGCTTCTTCAGGATGTTTCGTATCAGCTGAAATCGCAAAGCCGATATCCACTCCTCCCAATACATTATGATCCTTTTGATTTGATGCTGGAAACGGAAAAATCCCATAATTTAAATAAGGATTCGACTTTTCGATCATCGTTAACGCCCAAGTACCCATAATGTACATAGAACCTTCACCGTTTGCAAATTTTTTATTTACATCATAATAGCTGTCTTCAAAAGAATTGGGCTGCACATATGACAGCACCGTAAGGGTTTTTTCTGTTATTTCCCTCCACCTCGGATCAGATACAATTGAAAACTCATCCTTTTCCCAATAACTCGTTTCGAATTCATTTGCGACTAAGTTTAGATTAAAAATACTCGCCTGATTTGCATCTTTGTTTGGCATGAGTAAAGCTGTTTTTCCATTAGACTGTAACTCTTCCAAAACTTGCACAAACGAATTCCAAGTGTTAGGAACCGATAAATTTAACTCTTCAAAATGATCCTTATTATATAGAACTCCTACTGCATTTTGTGTTAAGCCAGCACCGTACATCTTTCCGTTTATAAGATAACGATTTTGGATAGCGGGTTGGATATTTTTAATGAAGGGTTCATTTGATAAATCAAGCAGATATCCTTTTTCAGCTCTTACCTTATAATCTTGTTCGATCGGATAAGTAATAAATAGATCTGGAATATCACCTCTTGCAATTCTTGCTTTTAACACGGTCATCGGTTCAGGTACAATGACCTGCTTAATCGTAACGTTAGGATGCAGCTCTTCAAACTCTTGAATGAGTTCATTAAAGATCACTTCTGTTTCAGGTTTCGGTGAAAAAAATTCAAGTTCAATCTTATCTTCTTTTTTGAGAGATTGATCTAATTCATTTCCTGTACAAGCGGCTAACAAGAGAATGATAAGAATGGGACTGATAGATAGAAATCGCTTCATATGACCTCCTAGATAATATCTAACTATTACTTTGTTTATCTATTATATCTACTATAAATCTCACTATCTTGCTAATTTGTTTTTCCCTTGGCTGAAGACAGCTCTAACTGTCTTCGTATTTCACGACAAGATTCACTTCATTGGCCCATCTAAATATATCGGACATGTATTATTTATCATTGAGTATATCAAACATTAATAAAACAGATAATAAAAAGAAAAACATTTGAAACAGTGAATTTATCTTCTGTTGTAAATTTAGCCACATAAAAAACTGCCCCCGTCATTGTTAGATACATGTCTAACAATGACGGAGGCAGTTCCAATCTTTGAGACCTACTTTCGCAAAAAAGCTGGCAGCTGTATCTCTTCACACTCATTAGTAGCTAACATTATCTGGACACCAGAAATATGTTTTATCAATTTGCTATCCTCTATTTCCAAGTTTTTTAGATTGGTATTGTAGCCTTGGTCCGTTTATAGCTTCTCTCTGTAGGTATTGAAAGAGGTCATTTTTTACTAGTGGGTAGGAAACATAAAATCCTTGGATTTCATCCGACCCTTTGTCCATAATGAATTGACATTCTTCTTCTGTCTCAATTCCTTCACAAACAACTTTCATATTAAGGTCATGTATTAAATTTATCATTGCTGAGGTGATTGCTGCGTTTTCTTTTGCTTCGGGAACGCCCTTCACATAGGAGCGATCAATTTTAATAATATCCATATTCAATTTTTTTAGATAAGTAATCGAAGAATTTCCTGTTCCAAAATCGTCAATGGACAAAAGAACACCCAAGCTTTTCAAGTTCGTTAGTATATCAAGTATTTTTTGTTCGTCACTAATCAAAATACTTTCTGTTAATTCCAGTTCCAAAGTTCTTGGAGGAAGTTTATAACGTTGTAACATATTATTAATGGCTTGGTCTAGAGTCGATTGATACAATTGTTTAACAGAGACATTAACGGAGACTCGAACATCTGTATTCCCTATTAAATGGAGATGCTTAAGTGTTCGCAGAGATTCATTAAGCACCCATTCACCAATGAGAACAATGTCTCCTGATTCTTCAGCCAAAGGAATAAACTCTTCTGGGTTAATCAAACCCAAATCAGGATGTTTCCACCTTAGCAATGATTCAAAGGTGGACGTTTTTCCTGTTTTCACATCTATTCTCGGTTGATACTCAAGAAAAAAGTCTCCATTAGATAAAGACGACACTATGCTATTTTGAATAAGGAATTTCCGTTCTTCTTGCTCTACCATGGAATCTTCAAAAACTTTGTAATCGTTTTTTTTCCTTGTTTTAACATAGTACATAGCCTTATCGGCTTTGCGAAGTAATTCGTTAATATCTTCTCCGTGAGTAGGAAAAACACTAATTCCCATACTAGCTGTCGTTCGAAATAATTTTTCTTCGAGATAAAATCCGGGTTTAAACGCCTCTATAATTCTTTTAGCTATGTTAATAGTAATATCAAACTCGCTGATATTCGGAATAATCAGGACAAATTCGTCCCCCCCTACTCGGGCAAGTGTATCTTCATTTCTTATACAGCTTAAAATTCGGTTTCCTGCTTCGATGATCATTGCATCACCAAAGTCATGCCCTAAATTGTCATTAATGAATTTTAATCGATCTAAGTCAATATACAAGATCCCCATCATAGATCCATGGTTTTTGGCTTCTTGTATATGACTATGCATAAGTTCTAATAATTTTCTACGGTTTGGTAACCCTGTTAAATAGTCATTATAGGCCAGTTGCTCAATGGTTTTCATATGTTCTTTTTGCTTGGTAACATCTTTTGAGATGCAAAATACACCCGTTACGAATGATTTAACGATGATAGGCATTACAGTGACATCCAGGTCGACCCTACGGCCTTCTTTATGAAATGCTTGGATCTGTATTCGTTGTGGTTTACCTGACAAAACTTGAACAAATAATTGTTCTGCCCCATTTCTAAATTCAGGCGCAATTAAATCAAGGGGGTATTGTTGAATCATTTCTTCCCTTGAATACCCAAATGTTCGAATGGCCATTTCGTTAACAGTGATGATATTTCCTTCAAGATCTAGTGAGAACACACTATCTAAGTTGTTATCAAACAGAGATTTATAGCGATTTTCAGTTAGTTCTAGTTTATTTTCTTCTACAAGGCGATCTGTAATATCTTGCATCGTTCCAATTGTTTGAATGGGTCGTCCATTATCATCGAGAAGGCATTGAGAGATGGAATGTAGTGTTCTTATACTTCCATCATCTAATATTATGCGGTAGATATTCGTAACGTTTTCCCCTGTAATTTCCTTTTCTCTACTATTTATTAAAGTATCTCGATCCTCAGAATGAACTTTGGACAATAAATACTCAAACGTAGGATTGATATTTGGAGACAACCCAAAGAGTTTGTAAGTCTGGGGGCTCCAAGTTAACTTATTGTTCACATTGTCAAATTCCCAATAGAGAATGCCTGCTATCTTTTGGGCCTGTGATAATACTTTTTCACTTTTTTCCAACTCATTCTGGATTTGACGCTTTTCTGTGACGTTAACGACACTTCCCACAACTACTTTCTTCCCATTAAAGGCTTGTAAAGAAGGATAAAGGTCTAAGTAGAGTTCTATACCATCCTTTCTTTTAGCTTTCACTTGATAATGGCTACTTACCTTTTTACCATCAAGCCTATCTTTGACATTCATAGACACTTTTTCGTGGTATTCTTCAGACAACAAATCATACGAGGTTATTGGTTTTTCATAGATTTCTTTTCGTGTATAACCGAATAATTCAGCAAAAGCAGGACTGACGTAAAGGAAAGCATTATCTTTATAGATAAAAGCAGCTATGGTCGAATTTTCAAGTGTTAGTTTATACTTTTCGATTTCCACTTGGTAACCAAAATACTTTAACTGTTGTTTCTTCACATACTCTAAAAAGATATATAACGGAATTATAGACATAACCATCAAAATAAGTTGAAATATCCAAGAAGGGATATTTAGAGCCAGGGATAAGTTGTGAATGATTATATGGTCAAGAAAGATGGTTAGAAACATCATCAGAAAGTATATAAATAAGACTGGGTATGTATAATTAGTGGACCATTGCATGACTACACCTTCTAGATTAATTTCAATTAATGAAAAGCTTTATATTCTATATTTGTAATAAGTCGTTTTTCTTATTATTGTTCTCATAGGTTTTTTATATGAATAACTATGAATAAAGTTATATTTTATCCTAAGTTGGTAAAAAAAACCACAACCATTTTCCCACCTATCCAGTATTAAATTTAGTAAAAGTTCTCGAAAAGTTTAAGATTTAGGAATTTAGTAAAAAAGCTCACCAAAAAGATTGGTGAACTTTAATAGAACGGATCAGACGCCCCGTAAAATTATTCCAACCCTTTTCGGAAACCCGGCCGTCATTGCTAAACTAAACTAAAGCTTTAGACCCGTAGCTTTGCGTCCTTATTTTTCAATAAGTTTGCCATTATCGATGGTTATTTACTATGTATATCGTCTTACATTTGAGTTATTTAAGTGGGAAATTCAGTTAAATTCTAATAATGTCTATAGCTGATTAAACATAACAAGTGATCGTTCTCCGACATATTTTAAATTAAAATTGTCGTTAGTTCATCACTCTGCAACAATACAGAGACGTGTCTGAAAGGTCGAGACGATGATGGTCAAGCATTTCTTTAAAAGCGTTCATACGACCAAACCAATAATCTTCTCCATTTTTCATATACTGTTTTCTTGCTGATTCGTATTCGTCTTTGGCCCATTGTATTAATTCTTGTGATTTCATGTTGATTCCTCCACTAGATCTATATGCCTATACAATATCAGTTAATGAAAGCGCATACAAGGACTAAAGTCACATTTTTACAGATTCTCTAAATCTAGCACTTTACTTAGAAAGATTGCTCTTCCTGTGTTCTCGTTCGATGTGACATTCACTTCTTTTACTTCTTTGTTTATTGTTTATTGTTTATCAAATGGCTGTTTTCGTATAGGCGTTCAACTATGTGGTTAGACATCTATGAAGAGTTCAGCGAACTATCAAAGTCAGAGAAAATGGCACTGTTTAATGCGATGAAAGAAGATTTATTTCCAGATGAAACAGACAAAATTACCGAACTATTGAAATCCATTAGGGAATCACGTTTTTCCTCTGGTATGGGGATTGTGGGAAATCTTTCAATGATATGACAAACACACCTTTTTCAGGTTCTCGGTACCCTGAAAAATGGGTGAAGTATATTGAAATGATGGTAGAAGGTTATACCCTACCTAAAATCGCTGAACGCCTTAAAATACACATTTCTACTTCGTTTTATTGGAGACATAAAATCTTGAACGTATTAGGTAGTCTCGGATTTGAACAGCTTTGAGAGTGACGAAACCTTCTTAAAAGAGTCTATGAAAGGTAAACGAAAAATAACACATAGAGAACCGAAAGAGCGTGGTGGCAAAGACCAAAAGAGAGGCATTTCCAATCTTAAAATCGCAGTGGTTGTAGCCCAAGACCGTAATGGTAATGTAGTAGCTCGAAAAGCTGGTCGTGGGCGTGTACGAGCAGAAGAAATAGATACCGTAATTGGGGAATATATAGACCCCTCTGCTTTGCTATGCACAGATACAGCTACAAATTATAAGAAGTTCGCTTTAATTAAGGGTTTAAAACACGAAACTGTTAATGTGAGCAAAGAAGGGTATGTCAAAAAGGGCATATACCACGTTCAACACGTCAATAACTTTCATAAACGCTTGGAAGATTGGATGGTTAGGTTTCAAGGAGTAGCAACAAAATACTTGGATAACTACCTATATTGGTTTCGTTGGCTTGAATTGAGTAAACAAATAGCATTTGATGAACGAGTCAAACATATGCTTGTTTCTGCTTGCTAAAAATCAAATCACTTAACAATAGAAATGCTAAAAGGTTAATTATTGGATTCGTATTTGTTGCTTCCTGGGAGTTTCTTGATTTCATTCCAAGATTCTATCGCTTCTTCACGACTTTTTCCTTGATTTTTAGGGTCTGCAAAATAATCACGAATGTATCGGTTATATTCGAATTGAGGTGCAATTTTTTTCTTGTATGAAGGGTCTTTCTTGCGTTCCTCCTCCTCATACCAAGCGTTTACAACATCACGATACGTCTTTCCAACGCTATTTTTAAAGTAGTTTTGAATATAGGTCGAAAAGTGGAATTTCGGGATTACTGTCTTAAAAAAAGCTCTTACATCTTGACTACAACGATGGTTTTCTGTAATGACTGTATCCAGACTTAAATCTGTTTGTGGTTCTATCTTCTTATTTACTCTTGATTTTCTGATAGGCTTTTTTATCTCCCCTGTCAGAAGATATGTTTCTATTCTATCGGAAATCTCTATTTTAGAGCCTGAAGCACTTATTCCATTTTCTCTACAAAATGATTGTAATTCTTCTTTTAACCAATAGTAATCTCTAAAACTTTCTACACTAATATCTTTTGTTAGATTAGATCTCATAAAACACACCCCCATTTATTTCCATTATAGAACAAATGTTCTTGTTTATCAAATTTAATATGATTAAAAACAACAAAGTTTACGAAAACAGCCTATCAAATAAAAGGCTTATCTATTGATGATTTAAAAAGTTTATAATCCAAAGCTCAAAGGAAGGTCAGGAATGGTCATATTCCTTATCTATTACAGGATGTGCCCAAAAAACTATAATTCTCTCTTAAATTTAGACTTATCTATTGAAATTCAAATTTGTTCAAATTCTGTTTAGGGAAAAAATAAAACAAGGCCAGACTCATTCGTTCCTTAAGTCAGCCCTGTTTTTTCATTTATGCAAAATGAAGTTGTTTTCTCCCATCCATCTTCTTACCATATGGCAATTCCTTAAAATGAACATATACTTCATCCCCAATGGAAAATTCCGTATAAAAATCTTGATGGATCACCCACTGCTCACCTTCTACCGTTACCGTGTAGTGAATCTCTTTTCCTTGATATTGTACATTCGTGATGATACCTTTTACACCATCGTCTCTAAATGAGATTTCTAGTTGTTCAGGACGAGCTGGAAAGATGTTTTCCCCTCTTAATTTTGAGGTGACCGCCGTTCCATCCCATTTAATTGAAGGTTGATGAAAAGGATAAAATGCTGTGCCTTCCCATTTTCCTTTTACTAAGTTCGCTTTCCCAACAAAGGCTGCAACAAATGGTGACGTTGGTGAGCTATAAATTTCCGCTGGCGTCCCTACTTGTTCAATATTTCCTTTATTCATGACAACGATTTTATCCGCCATGGCTAGTGCTTCACTTTGGTCATGTGTCACATACACAATCGAAGCCTTTGTAACCTGGTGTAGTAGTTGAATCTCCTTTCGCATCCCCATTCGCAATTCAGCATCTAAACTACTAAGTGGTTCGTCCATTAACAATAAGGCGGGTTTAGGAGCGATCGCTCGTGCTAAGGCCACCCTTTGTTTTTGACCTCCTGAAAGTTCACTTGGCATTCTTTCTCCAAGATGATCCATATCTACCATTTTTAACACTTCGTCTACTCTATGATCGATGCTTGTTTTCAGTTCTTCACTTAAAAATTGATGATGTTTTAAAGGAAAGCGAATATGATCCCTTACATTCATATGGGGCCACAAAGCAAAGGATTGAAACACCATCCCGATATTACGCTTTTCAGGTGGCAAGAAGAAGGTTGAATGAGCGATTACTTTATTATTCATCAACACTTCTCCTGAAGTTGGTGAATCAAAACCAGCTAATAATCGAAGCAATGTGGTTTTCCCACAGCCTGATGGGCCAAGAATCGCAACAAACTCCCCCGCTTTTATATCCAAGTTGATTTGACGCAAGGCTTGAAATGAACCAAAGCTTTTATTTACGTTCTTAATTCGAGTGGTCATGATGCAGCACCCTCCTATCCCATAACTTTTGTAAAACAGCTACCATTATAAAAGCTAACAATATAAATAGAACAATGATACTTGAGAAAGCAGTTGAATAAGTGGAATACCCTGCTTGTTCAAAATTAAAGATTACTAGCCCGATTGTCTCCGATCCACTAGACCATAATAGGGAGGAAACCGTTAGTTCCGTTAGTGAGGTTAAAAAGACGAGTAACGCACCACTGATAACTCCAGGGAAAATCAATGGCATCAAGATTTGCTTCCACTTATAAAATCCATTCGAACCACTCACTCTAGCTGCTTCCTCAATCGAAGGGTCAACCTGCATAAACGCGGTAATGCTTCCCCTGATCTGTAAAATTAAAAAACGTGTCACATAAGCGATTAATAGGATCGTGATGGTTCCATATATTCCGGGATTCCAACCCGGGATGGGTTCCATCCAAGCAAAAATCATCGCTAAGGCTAACACCGTACCAGGTAATGCATAAGGAATTCCAATGATCATCTCTAAACCTTTTGTCATCATAGAGGGCTTTTTTGTCCTAACATAAGCCATTCCCGTACCTATCACCAAACAAACAACCGTCGTGATCATCGCCAAATTGGCACTATTTTTTAAAGAGGTTATAGCCTTTTGATTCTCAAGCAGCACAAATTGATAGTTTTTTAAACTTATATTTTCAGGTGCAAACGGCAAACCATACGCTTTAATCAGAGATGCAGAAAGCATTGAAATAAGCGGTACCATGGTGGTTACTAGCAAAAAGCTCCATAAAAGCAGTTCAATCGTAAGTCGGGGCCCTTTAGTTAACAGTAATCTTGGTTCTTTATCCTCGACCGCTGTTTCCATATTTTTAGACTTCTTTAACAGCAACCACTGAAGATAAGTACCTGTTAAGGCAATGACTCCTAAAATAACAGATAAAGTGGCTGCCCTTTCAAAGGAATTGGGCCCTAGCCCTACGATTTGCTCATAAATATACGTGCTTAGCACTCTGATATTACCTGGTATCCCAAGAAACGCAGGAATGCCAAAATTATCTAAACTGGCAATAAAGGCTAGAAACCCGCCACTTGCTATTCCAGGTAACGCAAGCGGAAGGGTGATTTTTTTGAAAGACTGCCACTTGTTTGATCCTGAAACCCTTGCTGCATATTCAAGATCCCGAGGGATTTTTCTAAGAACACCCACCGCCAATAAATAGACAAGTGGATAATGTGCTAATCCCATTACAATGATGATTCCTTGTAAACTATACATGTTCAATGGTTCGACTGATCCAGGAAGCATACGTAATAGATGAGCGAAAAATCCATTTTTACTCATGAACTGAGTCCATGCCAGTGTCGTGATATAGGACGGAATAATAAATGGTAAAAAAATGAATAATTGAATCAGCTTTTTTTGCCTAATATTGGTGTACGCTACCACCCAAGCCGTGATCACCCCTAAGATGATTGCAATAATCGAAGAACCTCCAACAACATATAACGTGTTTTCAACCGTTTTCCATGTGGAACGATCTTGAAGGACGGACGTATAATTTCCTAAGGTTAAGCCACCCTCGGAAGAAAAACTAAGAAAAACCAGTCTACAAATAGGTAGAACAAAAAAGATCACAACGAATACTACACCAATGAAAAACCACCATTTATTTTGGTTTTGAACTCGACTGACAACATTTTGCAACATGGGGGATTTCTCTCCTTAGATGATTATGACCTTAAGAAATAAGGCTATCTCAACATAAGAATTTGAGTAGCCTTATAAAATAGTAAGCTTTTATTGTCCAAAAATGGTTTCAAATTCCTTTTTATCCTCTTCTCTTGCTTGATATAATTCACTAATGTCTGCATCCATCACATTCATTTCGTCAATCGTTTGTAAGCCTTCAGGAGCTTCCACACCTTTGCGAATAGGTGTATAGCCGATTTCCGCGGCTAATTCTTGACCTTCTTCTGATAAAACGAAATCAACAAACGCCTTTGCTGCTGCTTCGTTTTCAGCATCCTTCATAATACCAATAGGCTCTGTGATAACAGGTACCCCTTCTTTTGGATAGATCAGTTCTACTGGAGATCCTTCCGCTTTTGCTCGTGCGACGATAAAGTCAACAACCATCCCATATGATTTTTCACCATTGGCAACCGCTTGAAGAACCGCTCCATTCCCTTTTGTCACCGTCATTTCATTTTCTTTTAAACTCTTAAAATAATCCCAGCCAAATGTGTCATTTCGTGTAAATACACCTAAATTATAAGCAGCCGCACCTGAATAAAAGGGACTTGGCATGATGCTTTCCCCTTTAGAACTCTCATCTGTTAAAACATCCCATGAGTCCGGCATTTCTTTTACATTCGCTGTGTTTGCTACTAAGGCTGTAGCCATCACCTTTGTCCCAGCATACATGCCATCCGGATCGACTAGATTAGAAGGTATTTCACTGAGCTCCTCTGACTTATACTCAAGCAATAAATCTTCTTCCTTTAAATCCTCAAAGGTGACCGAATCCGCTACTAGTAAGACATCTGCTTGAATGTCTCCCGCTTTCTGCTCCGCTTTAATTTTGCTAATCACCTCTTCTGTTCCGGAACGATACGTTTGAACATTTACATCCGGATATTTCGCTGTGAACGCATCTACTAATTTTTGAGCATCCTCATCTGGTTGTGAGGTGTAAAAAGATAATTCTCCTTCAATGCCAGCCGTACTTTCACTAGTTGTATTACTTTCCTCACTACCGCAGCCAGCAAGCGCGAATGATACTAGACCTAATAGTAGTCCACCTTTTACTTTATTCATGTTTACTTCCTCCTTAAGAATATTGTTTTTGTGAATTAAAATGTTGATCTAATGATTCGTATGTAATTTTTGTATGTCTCTTTATGAACGAAGCCTTTCAAAACAATAGGATGCTCAACTACTGCTCGACCGAATGCTCGGAATCGATATGTAATCTTCCTCCTCTCCGAACCTATAAATGTAAGTGTAAAAGATAGATATTAAGCGACATTAGACGCACGACTAATATTTTGTAAATTTCTTGTATAGGGAATCATTCATATTTTTGCTATCTCTACCTTTTTAGATAGTATTATTTTCTAGAATAGGTGGTTTTCAGAAGGTTTGGGCGAGGAAGGAATGTTAATTATTTGTTACAAATTTACAATTACTTATTAAACAGGAATCTATTATTGATAGTAGTTGAACTTGGAATTGCTAGTAGCACTAACCTATTAGCTTCCTAGAAACACAAAAAAAACATGGTGATTATCACCATGTCTATGCGTTTATTACAAGTGTTTTGACAGCCAAGAAATCTATCAGGCACTAAACTAAAACCTCTTCCCATTCAAGCTGATTAATTTCTTCCATAATCTCTTTCACTTTATCCTCTGTCAGGTTGGCTTCTCCGATTTCAACTAGCTCTTTTAAGCTTCTAGCTTTCGTTGTAAATAGAGCAGGTGGTTTGGTAATACCTGGTGCTACTTTCTCAAGGACAGCTACTGCCTCTTGGTGATCAAGGAAGTCGATAATTTTCGTATTCTCTGTAAAACGTGGTCTTAGTCCCTCCTCGTTTGGATAGGTAAACTGATAGGATCCAGACCCGACTGTCACTTTTACACCCTCTGACGTTTCAATAAATGAATAGATATCACCCGTTACTAATAGCTCATCCCCTTCATAAACATCAACAAGTTTTGCTTTCGGTAAAAGAATGTCTGCTGTTGTATTAGGAGGAACCACGACTTCAACCGCTACCTGATCGTTTGTTAGCTGCCAGGAGGAGACAATTTTTCCATACATCGATTCATGGATGGCTTTTGCAGAAGTGAACGAAATTCCAGCAAATTTCGGTTCAATTTTGATTTTCTTATAGGCAGGACTTGTCGCATCCATATCGAGCCCTGCTATGACTTTGTACATCCAATTGCCAATTGAACCATAGGCATAATGGTTAAACGAATTCATTTGGTCACTCCAGAATGAGCCATCCGGCTTGATGCTATCCCAATGCTCCCAAACAGTCGTGGCACCTTTTTTAACTTGGTACAGCCAGGATGGATAATCATCCTTCATTAATAATTTTACCGCTGTTTCGTGATAACCACCTTTTGAAAGAGCAAAACAAATATAGGGAGTTCCCACAAAGCCGGTATTTAAATGATAGTCATTTAGCATAATTAATTCGTTCAGCTCATAGGCAGTTCTCTCTTTTGCTTTCCCATCGACCATATCAAACATTAAAGCAATGATATGAGCTGTTTGGGTTGGAGACACCAATCTTCCTGCTGGGGAAACAAATTCCTGATTAAATTGTTCG
Organism: Robertmurraya sp.; assembly: GCF_036676585.1. NCBI lineage: Bacteria > Bacillati > Bacillota > Bacilli > Caryophanales > Bacillaceae > Robertmurraya > Robertmurraya sp. The sequence continues at coordinate 5,957 of NZ_JAKFCQ010000152.1, read as the reverse complement.
ATAATATGATTTAATAAGATGCTATATTCTTCAACATCATCAGCTTTCTCAAGGACCTTTGCTGCATCTCTCAGTATTCTTGTGGAATACGCATAAAACACCGTTGCAATTAAATCCTTTGGTGTGGCACCAACAAAGCTATTTTCTTTGGCATCCAGGGCTAACCAATCACCGAAATGAAAGCCTGTGTTCCATAGGAATTCATTTTTGCCTTGCCTGCGAATATATTCCACCCAAGCTTTCATGCTGTCGTATTGATCGGAAAGCAAACGCTTATCCCCGTACGTCTGATAGACGGTCCAAGGAATAATCGTCGCTGCATCACCCCAGGCGGCGGAGCCCTTTCCACCCTCTACATTTGGAATAACAAATGGCACATTGCCGTCCGGAAGCTGATCGGCTTGTAAATCCCGTAGCCACTTGGTAAAAAATGGACCTCCATGGTAATTAAACAAGGCCGTCTGAATAAAGACTTGAGCATCTGCGGTCCATCCCAGTCTCTCACTCCGCTGCGGGCAATCGATCGGCACATCTAGGAAATTCCCTCTTTGCCCCCAAACAATATTCTGCTGCAGTCGGTTTACGAGTGGATCAGAACATTCGAATGTTCCAGTTGACTCCATATCAGAATGGATGACTTCTCCTATAAAGTGATCAAGTGGTAGTCCGTTTTCCTGTCCAGGATATCCTTCAATTTTCACATATCGAAAGCCTTGGAACGTGAAATTTGGTGCAAAGGTTTCAATTCCTTCCCCTTTGGCAATATATTCAACCTTTTGCTTAGCAAATTTTAGATTGCCAAAGTAAATATTCCCTTCCTTATCCAGTACCTCGGCATGTGTTAAGACAATTCGAGTTCCTTTTGGAGCACGGACTTGGAATCGAATCCGACCAACCATGTTTTGGCCCATATCTAGAACGGTATCCCCCGCTGGTGTAACAAAGGATTCCATTGGTTTTAAAACTTCTGTTACACGGACCGGGACATTTTCCTGTGCCACTAATTTCGTAATTGGCATGTCTGGAATAATGGTATCTTCCCAATCCTCATCATGGAAATGCGATTGGCTCCATCCCTCTTTTTCCAGTCTGGCATCGTACGTTTGCCCATGGTAAATTTCTGAGAATAAAATCGGTCCTGTTGCCGCCTTCCATGTAGGATCCGTCACAATTATCTCTTCTGTCCCGTCGTGATAAGTGACATGAAGTTGTAATTTTGCTGCACGTGTATCACCATAAATATTTCGATGATCCTCTCTTACCAGGTTCCCTTTATACCATCCGTCAGCTAGTACAATCCCTATGGCATTGGTACCCACTTGAAGCTGCTCAGTTATATCATACGTTTGATATTGAAGCCGTTTATGATAGCTAGTCCAGCCTGGAGCAAGAAGGTCCTCTCCAACCCGCCCGCCATTTAAGAATAATTCATATAAACCCACACCTGTTCCATACACCCGTGCCGAAGAAATACCTGTCTTAAGTGTAAACTCTTTTCGTAAAAGAAAAGCCGCTTCCGAGTGGAGATCCAGTTGCTTAGGGTCAGGTGTGATCCACTCGGCCTTCCATTCTTCTGATGAAAACAGGGAAGTTTCCCACCAAGCTGTTTCACTCCAATCCGATTCACGGTCATGGTTATCCCAAATCTTGATCCGGTAAAAATATCTTGTACGGGATTCAAGCTGGGGACCATTATATTCAATTTGAATGGATTCGTCTGATTGGACAATCCCTGTGTCCCAAATCGTTTCATGGAAATCTTCTTGATGTACCGCTACTTGAATCTGATACGCCTTTTGCATCGTTCCCCGCAGATCCGATTGGATCTTCCAACTAATACGAGGTCTTTTTATATCCATTCCTAGAGGATTTTTTCTATACTCACATGTTACTGCTTCTACTGTTAGGTTTGTCATTTTTCTAGATTCCTTTCCACACAAATTGTCAAAAGACAATAGGGATGAATATACACTCAAGTATACCTCATCCCCTGTCATATTTATCTAAGGTTAAGCTACTACTTCAGTATCAGGAGCTTTACCATCCTTTGCCTTCGGATCCATCTCAGGAATCGGGATGACAACCACTGCCGAAAGAATGGAGAAGAGAGCAAGCACTAGGAAAAATAATGTATATCCATCTCCACCAAACATGCTGACTCCTAAAGCAATGATGCTCGGTGCTGCAAAGTTTACTAATGTAGAAGACAAGCTTGTCGTTGTGTTCATGATCGAGATATCTTTTGCTGCCTGTTCTTTTGAAGGGAGAATCCGATTAACAAGGGCATTATCTACTGCATTGTACATCCCGAATCCAAAGTTAAAAATAAAGTTTCCGACGATGACCCATGTAACGTTTGTTGAAAAGGCAAAGGCAATTAAACAGAGTCCTGTAATAAGTGCTGCTCCCATTACAAAAGGCTTTTGTTTCTTCACCTTGTCAGATAAGAAACCTCCAAGAATTCCAGCTACAACCATTAACATAATAGCAGGAGCGGTAAGTCCCATGATCTTGAATATATCTGCTTCACCTAGGTGAAATCTTGTAATATAGAATAGTACTAACATCCCCATCCCTGCATTCGAGAAGTTAATAAACAACTTGGTTAGTAACGCCCATGTATAAGAAGGATGCTGTTTAAAACTTGGGTAGAAGCCACGGAGACCCAGTGATTTCTTTTCACTCGTTGTAATCCCGGCAAAAGAGTTATCTTTAATAAGGCTAGCAGCTAAAAATCCACCGATCAGTTGGACAATAATAATCGTAATCATTTTCTGTTCAAGAGTAGAATCGGCAAAAGCTCCCATAATCATTTGTCCCGTCATAACAAATGCAGGTGCAGATGCACCAATTAATCCGGCTACTCGACCATACTTTTCCGGTTCTACTTGTTCAGGTACAATGGCGTAGCATGCGAGAGAAACCATACCGTAAAAGAAGTTAACCAAACACATGGAAAGAATAAACATTGGAATGGAGGAAGCATACGTAAGGGATAACATTGAGAGGGCTCCGCCAATACTGCCCACAATCATCCAAAACCGCCTTCTCCCCATCTTTACTTTCGTCTTATCCGCTATCACTCCACTTAAAAGCCCAAAAAGTACGACGGCTATTCCGGATATTCCAGTGGCAGTAGCAAAGGCAGCCGTTGCATGTTCTTGACCAACAATTCGGATCACAATAAAAGTAGAAAGCCCAAATGATAGTAGAACTAGAGGCGCAATCGACGTACCTACTCCCAGCATAGCTGCTATTACCAATCTCTTAAAAGGCGTTTTATTCAGTAAACCATGTTCCATTTTCATAACCTCCCTAGTAATCATTCATTTTTCATATCGTAGCAAGTGTTTTCATTTTGAGTAATAGTAAAAGTGAAGAATTTCTTTGCGTGTTTCAAAGATTTTTACAGCCCCTGAATCCAAGACCCAGGGAGCCGTGAAAATTATTTACATACTAGACTGACCTGTTGAGCTAATCGTCCAAGGTACCTACCACTTTCCTTTACCTTTCTTTCCTGCGTCGTTCGGTTCACTTCAATCAAACCGAACTTCATCGAATAACCTGATTGCCATTCAAAATTATCAAACGTGCTCCAGTGAAGATACCCTCGAACGTCTAAACCTTCGTTCAAACAGTTCTCTACACCCTCTAATGCTTCTCGAATAAATTCTATCCGACGCTCGTCCTCATCCGTTGCGATCCCATGTTCGGTAATAATAATCGGTATCGATATATCTTTAGCAACCTTTCGGATTACATTACTAAGCGCCTTTGGATAAAACTCATATCCCATTTGGGTCAATTCCGCACCTTCCGCTGGCTTTACTTGCCCTTCTGGTCCGTAAACTTCCCTAGTATAATTTTGAAGTCCGAAGAAGTCATCTCCTTCCAACATATCTAGATATTGACGGAAATAACTGTTCCACTTTCGATCGGCCTCTTCCTCCCCTCCCGGAATCGACTGAATATCGGATAAAGCCATTGAAAAGCCTACTTTTGTATTTGGCTGAATCCGTTTGATTGCCTCACGTGCCTTACGGTGAGTTTCTTTTAAATTTTTGATAGAAGACTCATCTGAAATCATATGAAAGGTAAAGTAATTTTCTATAGTCGTACCGCACAATCGAGCAGCTGATTCTCTCCATTTAGGAGCCGTCCAGGCATCTCTATTCATTCCAACAGGTGGGATGAATCCAATTCTTGAAAAAATCTCACGTAACATGACCGGCAGATTGATTTCATTCATGGTCAGTACATACGGGATTAGATGTCCAATTTCACTGAAAACCACTTCACAATATTTCGCAAAACGGTCGGATACCTCTGGGCTTGCCCATCCGCCTAATCTCATCAGCCACTTGGGTGATGAAAAATGGTGCATCGCTACCATCGGTGTTATACCATGTTTGCAGCATGTCTCCAGTACATCCCGGTAATGTTCAATAGCCGACCGAGAGTATTGTCCTGGTTCTGGTTCTACACGAGACCATTCAATCGAAAACCGGTACGTGTTCAATCCCAAACTTGCCATTAGAGCAATGTCTTCCCGATATAGACGATAATGGTCGATTGTATCACCGGATTTATCTTTATATGGTGAGCCCTCCGCATGCTCTTCTGCCCAAAAATCGCTGTTCACATTATTTCCTTCCACTTGATACGCTGCTGTTGTTGATCCCCAAAGAAAACCGGGTGGAAATTGAAATTCCATTTCTAACACTCCTCACTGCTACAACTTACTTTCTGCTCTCATTGTAGCAAGCGTTTTCAGAGATTATAATGGTAAAAACAAAGATGATGATTGCTCGAATCAAAGATTTGAATAACACTATTCATTTTCAGGTTAAGGATTGGATGTAAGATGGGAAGTTGATGAAATGTTCTGGACGGATGTGAATGTAAATAGAAATGGCTCAGTTCCTATTGAACTAAGCCATTAGTTTTAGCGGTGGTTTTCCCTATATTCTTTCGGTGTTTGACCAAAGACCTCATTAAATTTTTTGTAAAAGAAAGAAACACTCGAATAACCAACTTCTTCGGTTATCTCAGGTATAGGCAAGTCAGAGTTTGATAGATACAGTGCTGCCTTATTTAAGCGTTGATTTTGTAGAAGTTCTTTAAACGATTTTCCTGTCGCTTTTTTTAGGACAGCTGATATATAGTTTGGGTGGTATCTAAAATAAGAAGCGATTTCGGTTAACGTGCATTCCTTATAATGGTCTTCAATAAATTTGAGAAAATCGAGGACAATCACATCATTCTGTGTCATCTGGTCCGTCTTTTTATCTGTCGTACTATTTGCGTGACGGATTAATTCTGTTAAGAGAATGAAAAGATACGCATTGATCATATCCGCCGAAACAAAGTCCTTATCAAAATATTCACACATGATTTGCTCCATAATCCCAACAATCTTGGAACCGTTTTCTAAAGGAAAATAAAGAAAGTTATTCTCTCTTCGCTTGTTAATGAGAGAATCTATTAAAAATTGAGAGATAATACTCTTGTTTGTAAAACGGCTAAGAAAGCCAGATGACAGGAAGTCATGCTTGAGTTTGATATCTATAATAATATCAGATAGTGAAATATCCTTTACCGTATGAGGAGTATTTTTATCAATAATAATAATGGCTCCCTCTGTAAGGCTCATTTCATCCTTATCAATAACCACTGTACATGATCCCTGATAGACATAGATCATTTCGATGTAATGATGAATATGTATAGGGACGTATGCAGCAGGCAGTTGTTGCCAGATTACAATGTTATCTTCTACAGGAGTAATGGAGGAATCGAAGCTAAGATTGAAGACATAAACTTCCTGTCCATTTACTTCAACTGTTTCGGGATTATAAACCTCTTTTATTACATTCCAATCTGGTGCTTCATTCGAGTTATTTGTTGATAGAAACGTTCGTAATTCTTGACTATTCATATAGGTTCCCCTATCTATT
>NZ_JAKFCQ010000151.1:0-25028 GCF_036676585.1 Robertmurraya sp. | reverse complement strand
AAGTTACATTCAATAAATGGCTGGCAGCGGTCCTTGCATTTATCGTTGGGATAGGTTCTGGAATTGTCGGAGCTGCTGGTGCTTTTCTTTTAGTACCAATCATGCTTGTTGTATTAAAAATTCCAACTCGTATGACAATTGCATCCTCACTTGCCATCACATTTATCTCCTCTATCGGTGCAACTGTTGGAAAAATTTCAACGGGTCAAGTGGAATTTTGGCCATCTTTAATCATGGTCATAGCTAGTTTAATTGCCTCACCACTAGGGGCGATGGCAGGGAAAAAAGTAAACACAAAGATTCTTCAAGTAGTTCTAGCACTACTCATTTTAGCAACAGCGATAAAGATTTGGATGGATATTTTATAAGATACGATTGGAACTATAAAAATAGTTGATGTTTTTAAATGAATGGAGGTAAGGTTTTATGGTAAAAGTAACGGAAGCTGCCATTGCTGTTATAACCAAAGAGGTTAAAGACATGATGAACGAAGGGAATAAACCTTTTATTCGTTTAACAATGGGAATTGGCTGAGGAGGTCCACAGTTGCGTCTGGCTCTGGAAGAGTCAGCTTTAGAGAATGATGAAATCACTGAACAAGGTGGAATACAGTTTTTAGTGAATGAAAGAGACAAGGTTTACTTTGAAAATGTCAAAATTGATTTTGTTAAATCCCTTTTCGGGGGCGGACAATTTAAGGTACTCCGAGTCTAAGGAAAAGAAAAGGCACCTGTCCCCATTCTTTATTGGAGGACAGGCGCCTTTTCTCATTTAAAGGAGTTCCCAAATAAATAAATAATAAATACCGAAGAATAAAAAAATTAACAAAAGCAGAATGGAAAGACATAAAGTAATAACTCTTGGATAATTGAAAGTTTGATTGTTGATGTCTCGGCCTTTCTTAAAATATCCAATCGTTGAAAGTATGATCGTGACAATCCCTACAAAAATAGAAGCTAATCCAATTGTTTGGGCTAGTATGTCCCCGAGTTGATCTTTTGATATAAACGAAAAATGTAAATTAGTTATTAAAAATCCAACCCCAATAATCGTTATACTCGTTCGTATCCATGCAAGGTATGTACGTTCATTTGCCAGATGCTGCTGTATGTAGTTTGAATCAATCGTTGGCTTATCCTTAAATATCATCATTCTGTACCTTAATGAACATTGAATTATTAACCTCCAGTTAAGAGAAGACCATCAAAAAATGATGGTCTTCTATATGCTTTTATTATATTAGTAAAAGCGTCTATTTTATTCCTTCTGTTAAACTTATCATCATATCTTCGTCCATTGGACCAACAATTTCTTTCGAAATAATTCCGTTTGAATCTATAATATAGCTTGTTGGGATGGTAAAGGCTTGGTATTGCATTCCAATCGTTCCTTCTTCATCAAGTAGTACTGCAAAGCTAAGAGAATAATCTTTAACGAATTTCTCTATATCGCTTTTGCTTTTTTCCATATTTGTTAGGTTGACGGTCAGAACCTCTATACCATTATCTTTGTTGTTTTCATAAAAGTTTTGCATATGTGGCATTTCTGCTTTACAAGGAGGGCACCAAGTAGCCCAAAAATTTAAAATGACTTTTTTGCCTTTGTAATCCGAAAGGTTTGCCGTTTTTCCTTCAAGTGTAGTTAATTCAAAGTCAGGTGCAAGTTTACCCTCCTGTACCTGTGATAGGTCGACACCTGGAATATTTTCACTTGTATTAGCCTCTTCTTCCACAATCTCATTGGTTTGTTGTGTAGTGTATGATTTCCATAAGTTTATGAATACGATCGTGAAGGCCAATAAGATAATAGCGATTGTTAAAAGATATTTTTTTATCAAGTGTTCCTTCCTCCTTGTCTCTTATTTGAAAGCACTAGTACGGTGAGACCCATAATTATTAATGTGAAAGCTTCAATGGTAAATATGGTAGTAAATATACTAAGGATGAGAAGTTCCAATAGTATTATTAAAATAACTATTAATCTCGATATAATCCTATTATTTTTTAATAAGAAAAAAAGCAAGGTGGAATAAATGGTGGATACAAATAGATGTCCAAGGGATTCGACCCAATTTTTTTCTAAGAGATGTATGACTACTTCATAGGTCAAGAAGAAAAGTAGAAGTGTATGAATAGATGTTTCAATAAGTGCATGGTTTCTCTTGCTGATAAAAAAGAAATAAGTAATAAGAAGTAATAATGCTAAAAGATGCCCTTTTGTTCCTCCATTGAAATAAAGAATGGATAGAGGAAGGTCGATAAACATATCTAGATGGAAAACAATATAGCTTAGTTTCCAAATAAGAAAATAGAGAAAAAATCCATTCCAATACCAGTCTCCCACTTTTTCTCTAGAAAAGAATCTATAAATAGCGGAAGCAATAAAAAGGGCAGCGACAACAGCAACCCAAAGGGCAGGAATGGTTATGTTTGCGATTTCTAAATACATCAAACTGTATCACCTAATGGAGGAAGAAACCAAAATCTAGTAAAAGCCATATCAAAACTCCTTTCTATGTAATTATCATTTCAAATTGTTAAGATATGATTAAGATTAAGAACTAGAAAGTGAATTTGTTTAGAATTTATTCGATAGGTAGTTCAATCCAAAAGGTATGATGGAAGCCGTCAGTATCAATCCCGATATTACCGTTATGAGCAGTAATAATACTTTTTGAGATCGTTAGACCAAGGCCAGCACCATTTGATTTTGTACTCCTCGATTGGTCAATTCGATAAAAACGTTCAAAGATCCGATCTTTTTTCTCAGGATCTATGAATTGTCCCGTATGACTGAAGGTAATTAAATATTTTCCGTTATTTATGGCACCTTTTATGCTAAGAGTCATACCGGTATTGTAATCAAAAATGTTTTGAAGGATGTTTGTAAAAACCTGCATTAAACCGTCATAATTTCCTTTAATTTGTTCAGTTTCCAAAGTAATATGGATCTTCATAAAGGTGGCATGAAGTTTTAAATGAAAGGCTGTTACAATTTCGGTTAGTACTTTGTCTATTTCAACGGGGCTAAATTGTTTTTCTAAAAAGACATGTCCGTTATTCCACGAATTCAATTCGGTAATGAGTTCCACGATTCTTGTAATTCTCCGAGACTCTTCTAGTAATGAGCCGAATAACTCGGGCTTACCTTCAATCACCTGGTTTTGAAGAGCTTCAAGATACCCGTTTATGTTTGTTAAAGGGGTTCGAAGTTCATGTGCTATGTCCCGGAGCATTTCCTCGCGTTGTTCTTGGACGGAATAGAGTGTTTCCGACATGGAGTTAAAGTTTTCAATTAGCTCCTTTAACTCACCAGACGAACGGACCTCAATTTTTGTAGGAGGTGCACCTTCTTTTATAAGTTTTGTTGCAGTTGATAAATGCTTGATTGGCTCTATCATTTTTTTTACTGTGAAAAAATGAAACAGACCAGCTACAATGAAAGCAATAATTCCAACAGTCCAAAGAAAACGGTTAAGGGTATCGATAAGTTGCTGTCCGGTGATTTGCTCTGAATTAACCAAATAACATGCAAAATCCTTAACAGAAAATCCAGCAAGAAGAATGACAAGGATTATAACCAAGCTATTTAAGGCAACTAGCTTTGATAAAAGGTTGGAGAAGTTTTTATTAGATAGCGACAAATTTATATCCCATTCCTCTCACGGTTTGAATGTAATCCTTCGGAGTCTTTTCCTTAATTTTCTCCCTTAAATGCTTAATATGGACATCAATTGTTCGGTCAGATACGACTCTTTCATTATTTTGATAGATAAAAGTAAGAATTTGTTCCCTAGATAAAACTTGGTCTGGATGGTTCATAAAGGTATGAAGAAGTTTAAATTCAAATTGAGTAAGTTCTAACTGCTCTCCGTTTATCAAAGCCTGTCCTTTTGCAGGTTTGATAGTAAACCCAGTAAAGCTTAACTTTCCACAGCGGCTTGATGTTCTTCTTAAAACAGCTTCAACTCTTCCCATTAACTCTCCAGGACTGAAAGGTTTAACGACATAGTCATCAGCACCTAGTTTAAAGCCTTGAATACGGCTTTTTTCAGAAGCCTTGGCAGTAAGCATAATGATAGGCATCATGCTCTTTAAATCCTCTCGAATCCATCTGCAAATTTCTTCACCGCTAATCTCGGGGAGCATGAGGTCCAGTATAACGATACAAGGATCTAATTCTTCAATTTTCATTTTTGCATCGGTTCCATTACCTGCTTCACTTACTTCGTATCCTTCTTTAGTTAAATAGATCTTCAGTAGTTCACGAATTTTCGGGTCATCTTCTACGACCAACACGGTTTTTCCAATTAGGCTCTTTGTTGTCAAGGTTTTCTTCCTTTCTAGTATTGAAACAAACTATATGATGAGAGCAGAGCACTTATTTTTTGCATTTGTCCGCTTAAAACAAGAAATCCAAGTAAAACCATAATCATCCCGTTTACTGTTGCTAGTTTGGATAAATATTTGTTGATTTTTTTCATCATTTTTAAAGAATAAGAAATTACTATGGAAATTATAAAAAAAGGAATGGCCATTCCTAAAGAATATACACTTAGTAAGATAATTCCTTGGGAAAGAGTTTCTGATGAACTTGCCAACAATAAGATGGAAGACAAAGCAAGTCCAACGCAAGGAGACCATCCACTCGCAAATGCCATTCCGAGTAAGATTGAACTAAATATTCCTTTGGGTTTCTGGTTAGACTCTACTCTTTTTTCTTTCATTAATGATTTGAATTTTAGCAGTCCTGCCATCTGCAATCCAAAAATAATGATTAGTAAGCCAGCAATCTGCATAATAAAGACCCGATAATTCACTAGTATTTTCCCAACAAAGCTAGCTGAAGCACCAAGTGCAATAAAAATAATACTAAAGCCAATAATGAACCCAAACGAACGAAGGTAAAGATCTGTCCGCTTCACATGAATTTTAGAATCCTTAATCTCTCCTCCTGTTAAGTGGGTAATATATGCTGGCAAAAGAGGGAAAACACAAGGGGAGAAAAAGGATAGAACACCGCCTACTAAAGCAAATAGAACACTAATATCGTTCAACATCAATCACTCCTTTTCACTTTATTATGGTTGGACTTTGTTAAGGTTTAATTAAAAACAAAGGGGATTTTTTAATTACTGTATCAATTTATCTATCTTGGTAAAAATTAAGTGGAGAAAATCACTGATTATGGGGTAATGAGAATGAAAAAAGTCGTTCGACCTAAAAAGCTAGAAGACATCACCCCGAAGGATTCTCCGGTTGTTGAGCAGCAGTTGGAAACCAATGTTGAGGCAATAAAGAAGGAACTAAAAGACTGTAATGATGTCGTATTCCGTTCACTTGTGATTGAAAATCGAAAAGCTACTGTTGTTTATGTAGATGGTTTAATAGATAGAGCCAGTCAAGAGCTTCATGGATTACAACAACTCCTCACATCCATTCCTATAAAGAACCTAACAGTTGAATACCTAGAGCAGCAAATTCTTTCCGTGAATCATGTACTTGAGTCTACGAAGATTGATGAACTAATCAAAAAAGTGTTAGAAGGAAACACAATTCTACTTGTAGATCAGCTAGAAAAGGCATTGGTTCTTGATGTAAAGGGTGGACAAAATAGAGGTGTAGCTGAGCCTGAAACAGAAGCTTCAATTAGAGGGCCAAGGGAAGGTTTCACAGAACAACTGGGTGTAAATACTTCCTTAATTAGAAAAAAGATTCGATCAAAACACCTAAAATTAGTATCAAAAGAAATTGGCGCCGAAACGAAAACGGGAGTAGTTGTTATGTATATGGACAACCTTGCCCCCGAGAACCTAGTAAAGGAAGTTTTTAGCCGATTAGATAAAATCAAAATTGATGGTGTCTTAGAAAGTGGATATATTGAAGAGTTTATAGAAGATAATCCGTGGAGTTTCTTTCCACAAATGCAAAATACGGAAAGACCAGATACAGTCGCAGCCAACTTATTAGAGGGGAGAATTATTATTTTGGTGGATGGAACACCGTTTGCTCTCATTCTCCCTGTAAGTTTTTGGCAGTTTCTTCAAGCGAGTGAAGATTATTATCAGCGATTCCATATATCAATATTTTTACGAATATTGCGTATCACTTTTATCTTTTTAGCTCTTCTTCTTCCTGCCTTTTACGTAGCAGTTACCACGTATCATCAGGAGATGATCCCAACAAATTTATTATTTAGTATAGCGGCCAGCAGGGAAGCGATCCCGTTTCCTGTTTTTATAGAAGCATTAATTATGGAGATTGCATTCGAAGCGTTAAGAGAAGCAGGGGTGCGATTGCCAAAGGTGGTTGGACAGTCCGTAAGTATCCTTGGAGCACTTGTAATCGGGCAAGCAGCTGTAGAGGCAGGGATTGTATCTGCTCCAATGGTTATTATTGTATCCATGACAGGTATTGCTTCTTTTACGATTCCCCGTTTTAATATGGCCATCTCCATTAGACTGCTACGTTTTCCGATGATGGTACTTGGAGGTAGCTTTGGGTTACTAGGAATTGTACTTGGCTCCATCGTCATTTTAACGCATTTATGTAAACTAACATCCTTAGGAATCCCTTATTTTTCCCCTCTTGGGCCACTGAATTGGAGTGAGCTAAAGGATGTATTTATTCGTGCCCCTTGGTGGGCATTAAAAAAGAGACCAACAGAATATGTGAGTGGGGATGTAATTAGACAAAAAAACTAGTGAATAAACCACTTTACTTTTAAACAAAAGGGATAGAATGGGATGAAAAAAATATTTGGACTGATCCTTTCTTTGCTCGTTTTAACCGGCTGTTGGGATAGAAGAGAAGTGAATGATTTAGCTTTTGTTACCATGACCGGTTACGACAAAATAGATGAAAATCAATTCAGGACTTCTGTACAAATCCCTCTACCAGGAGCGATGGGTGGTGCAGGTTCAACTGGTGGAGGAGGAGGAACACAAGGTGGTCCATATTATATTGATTCTGAAATAGGGAGAAATATAAGGGAAAGTAATGACTTACTACAAAGGAGAATGTCCCGTAAAACTAATTTTTCCCACAGAAGAGTCATTATCATTGGAGAGGAGTTAGCTAGAAGCGGTTTTAAAAAAACACTTGATGTGCTATTGGATCAACCACAGTCTAGAATAACTGCCTATGTGCTTTTAACTAAAGGAGAAGCATTACAGATTCTAAATGCGGAACCACATCTAGAAAAATTATCATCTGAAGCACTCCGGGAATTGTCAAAGGAAAACGAAGGGATAAACGTTAAAAATGTATTAAATGATATTTGGAGACCTGGGAAGGACCCAGTAATCCCTGTGGTTTTAAATAATGAAACAGAAAATGGGACATCAAAGGATAAAAAGAAAGAGGCGCAACTAGAAGGTTACGCCATCCTAAAAGAGGATAAGCTCGTTTTTTTTACAAATAGTGAGGAAACCATAGGTGCAAAATTTTTATTAAATAAAAAAAATCATAAAAACTATACTTTCCCTGTTGAGGAAAATGGAGAGGTAAACGTCCACTTTGAAAAAGTGAATAATAAAGTGAGTTATAGACTAATCAATGGAAAGCCAACTTTTACAATAAGCTTTAACATAAGTGCCTCCATTATGCAAAATGAGCCCAACCTTGAATTAAATAATCAAGAAACATACGATCAAGTAACGAATAGTTTAGAATCGTCTATTCAAAAGCAAGTACTGACACTTTTGAATCATTCGAAGTCGGAAGGAATAGATGTTTATGGACTGGGATGGTATTTATTTAGACATGAGAATAGGTTATGGGAAAGGAATTTAAAAGAAAATTGGAGAGAAATATTACCAGATCTAGAGGTCAACGTAAAAGTAAGCTCAAAGATTACGAGGTCAATTAATCCTGGAATTAACATAAAGGAATGATGTGTTTGTTAGGTGCATGTTGTTTTGGAGGAGTACTATTACTTTATATGTCACTAATTTATCGAGGAAATAAGAAATTGGATAAAAAGGAAAGGAAGCGAATTTTGCTCGTTACGATTTTGTCTTTAACTTGTTCCTCTTTCTTCTTTTTTGCTGATACGATCAATTTAATTATAGACTATTGCAATAAATACATAGGATTCGTAACAAAGATGGTGATAAAACTATGAATCAAATTTCCCCATCTCAACTTTCAATAATGATTGCGAACTTTATTTTAGCAGGGTCCCTCATTACACTTGCTCAAGTTATGACACAAGTGTCACATCAATATACATGGCTAGTACCCATTCTAGTTTACATGATTGTAATGGGGCTTATCTTAATCGTTTTTAGGAAGTCTAACAATCAGTCGAAAAACAATAACCTACAAGCAAGATCATTTACTAGTAGAATCTTGAATATTTGTATTGGTCTTTTGCTTGTAGGTATCTATATTAGGGATTTACGGGCATTTATTGATTATCTTAGATCTTATATTTTACCTGAGACACCCATAGAGATTTTATCCATTTTAGTTACACTTGCGTTAATATATGTAGCGGCTTCAGGTTTACAGGCTATCGCTAGAATAACGGTTATACAGTTTATTACGTTAACAGCCATGATTCTATCACTGCCAATATTATTGTTAAATGAAATTGAATTACCAAATTTGGTTCCCATTTTAACAATAGGTACCTTCTCAAATTTAAGTAAATCAACCTTTTTAATGTTTCCTTGGATTGGAGAAATCGTTATTTTCTTTCTAGTTGTCGAAAATATCACATACAAGAAGCACATAAAAAAGGCATTTATAAAAGGGATCAGTCATGGAATTTTGTTATTATTTATTTTAATCTCTTTAAATATATCTGTACTTGGCGCAGGTATCGTTGAAAATGTAACTTATCCTAATATATTGACGATTCAACAAATAAATGTAACGGATTTCCTTGATCGCTTGGACTTAGCCATTGTAATCGTATGGATGCCCTGTCTGTTAAGTAAAATGGCACTTAGTTTATATTGTATTCAAAGAATAACGAATAACTTGAAACTCTTTCAAACCAATCTTCACCTTACCCCTGTCAGCCTACTTTTAGGAATTCTAGTTGTCGTTCTGTTTGAAAATAATATTGCTCATTTAAGATATGCATTTTTATCGTGGACGACGATTGGATTTGCGCTTGAAATGATGATTTTTTCCCTTTTCTTTTTGCATCAGATTAATAAGAAAAGGGAAAAGAAAGCAACGGAGGGAGGAGCGAGCTATACTTAAATCGATTCAGAGCGGTAGGGCCACATCTCTTGGAGGCTCGTAATAAAAAGCTCCACGTTTTTCTTTTTTTTCATAGTAGGAGAGTAGACATAAGACAGCGTTCTAGGAAATTGAAAATCTTTAATGCGGATGATGGCTAACTCTCCATTTTTGACTTCTTTATGGATAACGCTGTTAGATAAAAGTGATAGACCCATGCCTTTACTGATTGTTTCTTTAATTCCTTGATTGCTACTAATAGATAGAAGGGATTTTACCTTTAACCCATTCGAGCGGATCACATGGTTTAAGTATTCCCTAGTACCTGACCCAACCTCCCTTGTCACCCATACTTGGTTTTGAAGATCGGATATGATTATGTCTCTATTCATTAATGCAAGAGGATGTTTAGCGGATGATACAACAAAAAGCTCGTCCTTTAAAAAAGGGTGGACAGAAAGTTCTTTTTCGTTTGTTTGCCCTTCAATTAGACCAATATCCACTTCATGCCTCTTAACGGATTGAACAATTTCCTTAGTATTCCCTATAACCACTTCAAGTTCAAGTGCCTGATGTTCCTTTTGGATGTCATAGAGAAGAGAAGGTAAAATATATTCCCCAATTGTAAAGCTTGCCCCGATTTTCAAGGATCCTCTAACAGATGTTTGCAAGTCGAGGATATCTTGTTTTGTCTGCTCATACATGCTTATTAACTGTTTGGCTCGATCATACAAAATCTCTCCAGAAGGAGTGATTTTTAGTTGTTTTGGAGAACGTATGAATAGTTTCGTTTGAAACTCGGTTTCTAAATTCTTAATATGTAAACTAACACTTGGTTGAGACATGAGAAGGAGTTCGGCTGTTTTTGTGAAGTTTTTTACTTCAACTAATGTTATAAACGTTTTTAATTCATCAAAATACATACGTGCACTCTCTCTTCTATTAGAAATATTAATAATTGCAATCAGTTATATGTATTTTACCAATAGTGATTTTTAAGGTAAAGTAATTATATAAAGTGAAGAAATCTATAGTTAGCGGTTTAAATAATTTAAAACCGACTTAACTTATTGGATTAATTGATATATAATAACACTTATAATATTTTGCGAATTTTGGGGAATTTAGTCTATTTATATTTTTGTGAGGTGGATTTCGTTGCAACTTCAGGTTATGAACAGCCCGTTTAGTCAGGAGCAGGCAGAGCTTCTTAACAAAATACTGCCAACACTAACTGAATCGCAGAAGGTTTGGCTTAGTGGATATTTAGCAGCTATTCAAGCAGCATCAGCAACTACTACTATTTCAGAAGCAGCTTCTGTAGCTCTATCTGTTGAGGCTTCCAAGCCAGTGTCGAAAGAAGTAACCATTCTTTTTGGTTCACAGACTGGAAATGCACAACGACTTGCTACAAAAGCAGGTAAGACGCTTGAAAGCAATGGTTTTCAAGTAACTGTTTCATCGATGAGTGATTTTAAGCCAAATAATCTAAAGAAATTACAAAACCTATTAATAGTAGCAAGTACACATGGTGAGGGGGAACCACCAGATAATGCGTTGTCTTTCCATGAGTACTTACACTCAAAGCGTGCTCCAAAGTTAGAAGAACTCAATTATGCGGTTCTATCGTTAGGGGATAGCTCGTACGAATTCTTCTGTCAAACAGGAAAAGAATTTGATGAGCGCCTTAAGGAACTAGGTGGAAAGCCATTAACTGAAAGAGTAGACTGTGATCTAGATTATGATGAACCAGCTTCTGAATGGATTGAGAGTGTACTTTCGGCTCTAGGACAGGCTGGAAATGCGGCAAGTCAAGCTCAGGCGACTGGTGGGGCAGTACAAGTTGCTTCAGAAGAATCTATTTATTCTAGAACAAATCCTTTCCGTGCTGAAGTATTAGAAAACTTAAATTTAAATGGTCGTGGATCAAATAAAGAAACACGTCATCTTGAGTTATCGCTTGAAGGTTCAGGATTATCATATCAGCCAGGTGACAGCCTAGGAATTTATCCAGAAAACGATCCAGCGCTTGTAGAGCAAATCCTTGCTGAAATGAACTGGAATGCAGATGAAAAAGTGACAGTTAATAAACAAGGAGAAGTAAGAACGCTAAAAGATGCGCTACTTACTAACTTTGAAATTACGGTATTAACTAAGCCGTTAATGGAACAAGCAGCCAAGCTTTCTGTAAATCAGGAATTACAGGAGCTGGTGAAACCAGAAAATGTAGAAAAAGTAAGAGAGTATATTCATGGTCGCGATTTACTTGACTTGCTTCGAGACTTTGGTCCATGGACAGCTTCGTCACAGGAGATTGTCTCTATATTAAGAAAGCTTCCTGCACGTCTATATTCGATTGCAAGCAGTATCTCTGCAAACCCAGATGAAGTTCATTTGACGATTGGTGCGGTTAGATACGATTCACATGGACGTGAAAGAAAAGGTGTATGCTCGATTCTAACAGCTGAGCGCCTACAATCAGGGGATACGCTACCAATCTTTATTCAACATAATCCAAACTTTAAGCTTCCTGAAAACCCTGAAACTCCTATTATCATGGTAGGACCAGGAACAGGGGTAGCGCCATTCCGCTCATTTATGCAAGAGCGTGAGGAAGCGGGTACAGAGGGCAAGTCATGGATGTTCTTCGGTGATCAGCACTTTGTAACGGATTTCTTATATCAAACCGAATGGCAAAAGTGGTTGAAAGATGGCGTCCTAACAAAGATGGATGTTGCTTTCTCAAGAGACACGAATGAAAAGGTATATGTACAGCACCGTATGCTCGAGCAAAGTAAAGAAGTATTTGCATGGCTTCAAGAGGGAGCGGTCGTATATATTTGTGGTGATGAGAAACATATGGCACATGACGTGCATCAAACATTAATTACTATTATTGAACAAGAAGGCAACATGGGTCGTGAAGATGCAGAAGGCTATTTAGCTACAATGCAAAAAGAAAAGCGATACCAGCGTGACGTATACTGAGTTTGAGTGAAAGGAGTTTTAAGCATGGTGGAAGTGAAAGAAATGTTAAAAGCGCCTGAAGGCCCTCCTAGTGATGTAGAGGGGATAAAAGATCGAAGTGATTACTTACGTGGAACGCTAAAAGAAGTAATGCTTGATCGAATCAGTGCAGGTATTCCAGAGGATGACAACCGATTAATGAAGCATCATGGAAGCTATTTACAGGATGACCGTGATGTGCGTGCAGAACGACAAAAGCAAAAGCTTGAACCAGCTTATCAGTTCATGCTTCGTGTTCGATTACCAGGCGGAGTGGCGACACCTGAGCAGTGGTTAGTGATGGATGACCTTTCTGAAAAATATGGTAATGGTACATTAAAATTAACCACTCGCCAAACGTTCCAAATTCATGGAATTCTTAAGTGGAATATGAAAAGTACCATTCAGGGCATTAATCAATCTCTAATGGATACAATTGCTGCATGTGGAGATGTAAACAGAAATGTAATGAGTACTTCTAATCCACATCAGTCAGAAATTCATGCAGAGGTATACGAGTGGGGCAAGAAATTAAGTGATGATTTACTTCCTCGTACAAGAGCCTATCATGAAATTTGGCTTGATGAAGAAAGAGTGGCAGGAACGCCTGATGTAGAGGTTGAGCCTATGTATGGACCACTCTACTTGCCTCGTAAATTTAAAATTGGTATGGCTATTCCTCCTGAAAACGATGTGGATGTATTTTCACAGGATCTAGGGTATATTGCCATCGTGGAAGAAGGAAAGCTGGTTGGATTTAACGTGGCAATCGGTGGCGGAATGGGAATGTCTCACGGTGATAAGACGACTTACCCGCAGCTTGCAAAAGTCATCGGCTTCTGTAAGCCAGAGCAAGTATACGATGTGGCTGAGAAGGTTATTACCATCCAACGTGACTATGGAAATCGTTCCGTACGTAAGAATGCGCGTTTTAAGTACACGGTAGATCGTTTAGGATTAGAAAATGTGAAGCATGAGCTAGAAAACCGACTTGGCTGGAAGCTTGAAGAAGCAAAGCCTTACTCATTTGATCATAATGGTGATCGATATGGTTGGGTAAAAGGCCTAAAAGGAAATTGGCATTTTACACTATTTGTGCAAGGTGGACGTATAGCCGACTTTGATGGATATCCATTGAAAACAGGCTTACGTGAAATCGCAAAGGTTCATACTGGAGATTTCCGTTTAACTGCCAATCAAAACCTAATCATTGGTAGCGTGTCTGCTCAGAAAAAGAAAAAAATTACTGAGTTACTTGAAAAATACAGTTTAACAGATGGAAAACATCACTCAGCGATACGACGTAGTTCAATCGCATGTGTGGCTTTACCAACATGTGGGCTTGCCATGGCGGAAGCTGAGAGATATCTGCCAACCCTTATTGATAAGATTGAAGAAATCGTTGAGGAAAATGGGCTAAGAGATAAAGAAATTACGATTCGTATGACTGGCTGTCCAAATGGTTGTGCAAGACACGCCCTAGGGGAAATCGGGTTCATTGGTAAGGCTCCTGGAAAATACAATATGTATTTAGGTGCTGCATTTGATGGAAGCCGTTTAAGCAAGATGTATCGTGAAAATATTGGAGAAGAAGAAATCCTTCGAGAGCTTGGTTCCATTCTTCCTCGATATGCAAAGGAACGTAATGAAGGGGAACATTTTGGAGACTTTGTGATTCGTGCCGGCATTATTGAAGCAACAACAGATGGAACGAATTTTCACGCATAATTTTTAAAAAGACCTTTATTCTATCTAGATTAGATAGAATAAGGGTCTTTTTTGTTTTTTAAACATAGAGCAATTTTTACTGGGCAAAATAGAATTAGAAATTTTTTGAATCTGTTATATTACCATAATTTTTAATTTACAATTAACAAACAATTATGTAAAATGGCTAAGGTGTATTCGTTATTTTTCGACAATTATTTCAATTTCTATAGGAGGATATAATGGATTTATTTCGTAAGAAACAAGTAGGGAAATCAGTGTCTGAAAATTCCCTCAAAAGAGTATTGGGAGCATTTGACCTAACTCTACTCGGTGTTGGAGCAATTATCGGAACAGGAGTTTTCGTTTTAACTGGAGTGGCAGCAGCTGAATATGCAGGACCTGCACTTATCTTATCCTTTATTATTGCTGGACTAGCTTGTGCATTTGCAGCATTATGTTACTCAGAATTTGCTTCAATGATCCCTCAATCAGGTAGTGCATATACATATGGATATGTTGCGTTTGGAGAACTCCTTGCATGGGTACTTGGTTGGGATTTAGTTTTGGAATATGGGTTGGCTTCTTCTGCGGTTGCAAGTGGTTGGTCAGGCTATTTTCAAAGTTTACTGGCAGGATTCGGATGGCATTTACCTACTTTTCTAACAAGTGCATTTGATCCGTCAAAAGGTACATTTGTAGATTTGCCGGCTGTTATTATTGTTTTGTTAGTGACCCTTTTATTAACAAGAGGCGTGAAAGAATCAGCTAAATTTAATGCCATCATGGTTGTGATTAAAGTTGCTGTTGTTCTCTTATTTATTGCTATTGGGGTATGGTATGTGGAACCAACAAATTGGCAACCGTTTATGCCATTTGGAGCTTCAGGAGTCGTAGCGGGTGCAGCTGTTGTTGTATTTGCATATTTTGGATTTGATGCCGTTTCAACAGCAGCTGAAGAGGTAAAGAATCCTCAAAGGAATCTCCCAATTGGAATTATTTCTGCTCTTGCTGTTTGTACCATCTTATACATTGCTGTTTCCTTAATCTTAACTGGGATTGTACCGTTCAACCTATTAAACGTAAAGGATCCAGTAGCCTTTGCCCTACGATTTATCCAACAAGACTGGGCCGCAGGATTTATCTCGCTTGGAGCAATCGTAGGTATTACAACCGTACTAATTGTAATGATGTTTGGACAAACACGTTTATTTTATGCGATTAGCCGAGATGGATTGTTACCGAAAAAATTATCAACGGTTCACCCGAAATCTCAAGTACCTATTACAAGCACATGGGTAACAGGGGGATTAGTGGCCATTTTTGCAGGATTTATTCCTTTAAATAAACTTGCAGAGCTAACTAGTATTGGAACATTATTTGCCTTTGCAACGGTATCTCTAGGAGTTGCCGTACTTCGCAAAACACAGCCAGATTTACATCGTCCGTTCAAGACACCTCTTGTTCCTGTTATTCCGATCCTGGCCGTTGTTTTTTGTGTGTATTTAATGCTGCAGTTATCAGCATTTACTTGGAAGGGATTTTTGGTCTGGTTAGTAATCGGTTTAGGCATATATATTGGTTATGGATATAGAAATAGTAAATTAAACAACCCTGAACCATCAAAATCATAAAAGAAAAAGTCGGTTTTGGATTGAACCGACTTTTTTAGTTTCATGAATATAAAAATTGGTATATTGTTACATTTGCTGTTTTTGTTTATAATGTTTTAAAAGGCGTGGAAGAGGAAAAGTAAAATGTTGTTATCCTTTGCAGAGAGCTCCGGTTGCTGAAAAGGAGTAAGGATACGCATTTGAACAATGGCCTCGGAGCTGCGAACTGAACCTGTCATTGACAGAAGTAGGAGTTGTCGGGAGTTGACGTCCGTTATCAACGTCACAGTATAAGAGTAGAGTATTTTGCTACTCCGTACTTGCTGAGGCTAACAGTGTGAGCTGTTGGTGAATTAAGGTGGTACCACGGGAGTAAAGTCCTGTCCTTATCTTTATTAAGATACGGACAGGGCTTTTTTTTTATTTTTTAAAGGAGGAATCTTTAATGAATGTATTTATTGGGGGTGCCTGGCCATATGCAAATGGTTCCCTGCATATTGGTCATATAGCAAGCTTATTGCCAGGTGATATTCTAGCAAGGTACTACCGTTTAAAAGGGGAAGATGTGTTATATGTGTCTGGAAGTGATTGTAATGGGACACCTATTGCGATTCGTGCATTGCAGGATGGTGTGGAGGTAATTGAGATAGCCAACCGTTATCACCAAGAGTTTTCCGAGTGCTTTACAAAACTTGGATTCTCTTATGATTGTTATACACGTACAGATTCCGCTCACCATGCTAGTGTGGTGCAGGACTTATTTTTAAAGCTTGATAATAATGGTCTACTTTATACAAAAGAAATAGAACAAGTCTATTGCAATACTTGTGATCAGTTTCTCCCTGACCGTTATGTAGAAGGAATTTGCCCGACTTGTGGGGAACATGCCCGTGGTGATCAATGTGATTATTGTTCCACAATATTAGATCCAGTCGAGCTCCATAATAAGATTTGTAAAATATGTAGTTCATCACCTGTTATTAAGAAAACGGAGCATTATTACTTAGCATTAAGTAAGCTTCAACGCCAAATAGAGGATCTAAAAGAGGATAGGATAGGGGTATGGCGTGAAAACGCATTACAATTAACCGAAAGGTACTTAAAGGAAGGACTGAAAGATCGTCCGGCGACTCGTGACCTGCCCATTGGTGTGTCTGTTCCAATAAAAGGATTTGAGCATAAAAAAATTTATGTGTGGATTGAAGCTGTATCCGGATATTACTCAGCTAGTAAGCAATGGGCTTCTAATAATGGGAGAGATATAGAAGGCTACTGGAAGGAATCTACCCGAAGCTATTATGTTCACGGGAAAGACAACATCCCTTTCCACTCCATCATTTGGCCTGCAATCCAAATGGGGGCAGGCTTGGAGGCATATCCGAAGTATATCGTCTCAAATGAGTACGTAACATTAGAAAAAAAGAAGATCTCTACAAGCAAAAATTGGGCAATTTGGATCCCGGATATATTGGAAAGGTATCATCCTGATTCCATACGATACTTTCTAACCATTAATGCTCCAGAAAACCGTGACACAGATTTCTCCTGGCGAGAGTTTATCTACAGTCATAACAGCGAACTGCTAGGAGCGTATGGGAATTTTGTGAACCGGACTTTAAAGTTCATTCAAAACCAATTATCAGGAGGGGTTCCTCAATCAGCTATTGATACAAGTATTCAAAACCGTGTTGAATTACTCTATCATCAGGTAGGGGAAGCGATTGAAGCAACAAGAATAAAGCAAGCGTTAGAAGAGATTTTTGAGTGCATAAGATACGCAAATAAGTATTTCGATGAACAACAACCATGGAGAGCGGAAGAAGAAAAGCGGGATGCTACTATTGCCACATGTGTATTTCTTATAGTGAATTTCGCCCAATTACTACATCCCTTTCTCCCTCATTCTAGTGAAGAAGTTCGAAAAATGCTCCATCAATCTAAATTCTCCTGGAAGGTGATTACTAACCTGCCGTTGTCGGTTGAGAATGTTCATCCACTATTTGAACGAATTGATATTAGGGCGATCGCAGAAGAAGGGGATAGACTTCGCGCGCAGATTAAATGAATATTGAATGTGAGCCATCTATTAATGCGTAGTTCAGTTTTTGTGGAGAACTAACAAATATAATACTAATTTGCAGACCGAATCGCATATGGTTTGGTCTTTTTTAATTCCCTTTTAATCAAAGGGTTATCTTAGCATAGAAAATAACTCGTCCTGTCCGAAAAAGCCCCGTATTCGGACAACCAAAGAGGAAAACGTGCTCGCTCGGTCCGAATAACCCCCGAATTCGGACAACCAAAGAGAAAAACCGGCTGGCCCTGTCTGAATGAGCCTCGTATTCGGACAACCAAAGAGAAAAACGCGCTCGCTCGGTCCGAATAACCCCCGAATTCGGACAACCAAAGAGAAAACGCGCTCGCTCGGTCCGAATAACCCCCGAATTCGGACAACCAAAGAGAAAAATGCGCTCGCTCGGTCCGAATAAACCTCGTATTCGGCCAACCAAAGAGAAAAATGCGCTCGTTCGGTCCGAATCAGCCTCTATTCGGACAGACAAAGAGTCCCTCGCGCTGGCCCCGTCTAAATAAGCCTCGTATGCGCTCCCACTAGGAGAAACAATCAATATTATTGACAATTCAATTATGACAACATGGTTCATGACAAAATGCATTTTAGTTTAAATTGAATAGGTGTTGAAAACGCTTTATCATAAAATTAGAAACAAGGACAAAAGAATTATATTTCTGAAAGGGGAATTATACTATATGTCTAATCAAGTAGCGCAAAAGTCGGATGTTCGTGTGAAAATCCAACGCTTTGGTAGTCATTTAAGTGGCATGATTATGCCGAATATTGGTGCATTTATCGCATGGGGGATCATTACTGCTTTATTCATTCCCACAGGCTGGTATCCAAATGAGGATTTTGCTAAGTTAGTTGGACCGATGATTACGTATCTTCTTCCATTATTAATCGGTTACACTGGTGGTAAGATCGTATATGATACTCGTGGAGGAGTAGTTGGTGCCACAGCAACAATGGGTGTGATCGTTGGAGCAGAGATTCCAATGTTCCTAGGTGCCATGATTATGGGTCCACTTGGAGGATATCTAATCAAGAAGCTGGATGCAGTGATCGTTCCAAAGATCAGACAAGGTTTTGAAATGTTGGTAAACAACTTTACAGCTGGTATTTTAGGTGGAGCATTAACTTTAATCGCATTTAAAGTAATCGGTCCAGTGGTAGAAGGTTTAAACAAAGTGTTAGCTTCAGGAGTAGAAGCCATCGTTGATGCAGGACTTCTTCCGTTAGCAAATATTCTTATTGAACCTGCTAAGGTATTATTCTTAAACAATGCAATCAATCACGGGATTTTAAGCCCACTTGGTGTAGAGCAAGCAGCAGACGCTGGAAAATCGATTATGTTCCTATTAGAATCAAACCCTGGTCCTGGACTTGGTATTCTCTTAGCCATTATGTTATTCGGTAAAGGTTCAGCAAAAAGAACAGCTCCAGGTGCAGTGATTATTCACTTCTTAGGGGGAATCCATGAGATTTACTTCCCATACATCCTAATGAAGCCTATGTTAATCCTTGCTGCAATCGCAGGAGGCGTGAGTGGAGTATTCACATTATCCATTTTTAATGCAGGTCTTGTAGCTCCTCCATCACCAGGAAGTATCTTTGCATTAATGGCAATGACTCCAAAGGGTGGTCACTTAGGAGTACTACTAGGTGTAATTGTTGCAGCAGCTGTATCATTCGCAGTAGCATCATTTATTCTTAAGGTTAGCAAAAACAACGAAGAAGAAGATTTAGAAGCAGCTACAGAAAAAATGCAAGAAATGAAAGGGAAGAAGAGTTCAGTAGCAGAAGCATTAGAAAGCAAAGTGGACTATAAAAAGGTAAATAAAATTATCTTTGCTTGTGATGCTGGAATGGGTTCTAGTGCAATGGGAGCTTCCATTTTACGAAACAAAGTAAAAAAAGCAGAAGTAGAAGGGGTAGAGGTAGCAAATACATCTATTAATAATCTTCCAGCGGATGCTGACATCGTTGTAACGCATAAAGATTTAACGGACCGTGCCAAAGCTAAGCTTCCCAATGCCCATCATGTGTCAGTAGAAAACTTCTTAAATAGCCCTAAGTACGATGAAATCGTAAATAACTTAAAATAATGAACGAAAATGAACACCTCTAAATCATTCAATGGTTTAGAGGTGTTTTATGTTTGAACTAAAAGGCAAGTTTGTCCCAGACAGAGCATATATATATAAATCCTTATTTAAGGAAATATGCTATTGGAGATGAAGTGGAATAATGGTTTTGTGGTTGATAATCATCTTTTTGTTAGTATTACTTTTACCCTTAAGAGTAAGAGTTGTAGAGAACAATATTGAATTATTTATTTTTATTATGGGTGCGATTACTGCGATTACTAGTGGAAGTTGGAGCAGAGATTTATTTTTAAAAGCTGCGAGTAATCCAATTGGGATTACGATTGCTGTATTAATTGCATCATTGCTTTTAAAGTGGTTTCACCGCAGGGTCGACAGATTCATCAATCGGTTATTACGTGCGATATCCTTTAGATGGTGCGTAGCAATAACCGTGATTACCTTAGGTTTAGTATCAAGTATTATAACTGCGATTATTGCTTCTCTCCTCTTGGTCGCGATTGTGACTTCTATGAGGTTAGATACAAAATCAACCGTACGTTATGTGGTCCTTTCCTGTTTTAGTATTGGACTAGGCGCAAGTTTAACACCTGTAGGTGAACCTGTTGCTACTATAGCAATCAACAAATTAGGAGAGGATTTCTTCTATCTTATTAATTTATTAGGACCCATCATTATTCCTTTAATCATTTTATTGGGTATATTGGCTGCTATATTAGTCAGAAAGCCAAAGTATTTACACGAATTCAGAGAGGCACATATAAACAATGAAACGTATGAAGAGGTTTTGTATAGAGGAATCAAAATATACTTGTTTGTTATGGGCTTAACATTACTAGGATCTGGATTTAAAACCGTGATTGATCTCTATATCATTCATCTAAACACACCAGTGCTGTACTGGATTAATACGGTTTCTGCTGTTTTAGATAATGCTACTCTCGCAGCTGCTGAAATGAGTCCTCAGATGGGAGAACAAAAAGTAAGAGCAGTTCTATTAGGATTACTGATTAGCGGAGGGATGTTAATTCCAGGAAATATTCCTAATATCATAGCTGCAAATAAACTGGGAATCTCAAGTAAGGAATGGGCTCATTTTGGAGTGCCTGTAGGATTAGTCATAATGGTTATTATTTTTGTTTTTTTGTTATAAAATGAAGAGGGGTCTAGAATAAATCTAGGCTCCTTTTTTTATGTAGATAAGTATAAGTTTTTGGACCTTGAGCGGTGTCTAGCTCCTCGGGGTCATAAGCCAAAGCCCTACAGAAGAGGTCAGGACCTCTTTCTTTCGGTCTTCGTCTTATGCCTGTCGGAGCTTACCAAGGCGCTTGCGCTTTTCTTGTGTATTTATTTAATTTTGTCAACAAATACTATGACGAATGTGTATTTATAAACGGTTGTTAACCGTTATTTGCAAGAGTATCATTAAATATGTAAATATCTATATTTTAAAATTGTCAGTAAGTTGGACTCTTTAGGAGTTGATGGTCTTGTATATTACAGCGAGAGAAAGAAAGATTCTCGAGGTGATACTTCTTAGTGAAGAGGAAACGACCGTGAGTAGTATTGCCAAAATACTTAATGTGAGTTCTAGGACGGTACATCGTGACTTAAAAGGAGTAGAAGAAATACTAAAGTCCTACGATTTGTCACTTTCAAAGCAATCTGGGGTAGGAATTCTCGTCAAAGGGAGTAGTGAAAACAAAGAGAAGCTAAAATTATTCCTATTTAGTGCTTCTCATAACGAGTACACTCCTGATGAACGACAAACAATTATTCTCTCAAGCCTACTAGAGAGCTTAGAACCGGTAAAATTGGTTGTCTTAGCAAGTGACCTAAATGTCACGATTGCTACAGTAAGTAATGACCTAAACAAAATTGAAGAAAAAATTGAACCGTTCGGTCTATCTCTTATTCGAAAAAGAGGATATGGAGTAGAACTTTCTGGGTTAGAAACAGCTAAGAGAAAAGTCATGAGCAGTCTGATTTTAGATCACCTGGATGAGTTTGAATTTATTTCTTTTATCAGGGAGAATATCCAAAAACGTTCTGCTATGGATATGGACACTGCAACTGATCGACTACTTGGATTGGTGGATAAAAAGAAGCTTATTATCATTGAAAGTATCATTGATGACGTGAAAAAAGAACTGCCTTACCCAATTGCTGATAGTGCTTATATCGGTTTGGTTGTCCATCTAGCTTTGGCCACAGAAAGGATTCAACAAGGTGTAGAGATAACGTTAGATGACAGATTCCCTGATCAGCTTTTGGCAACAAAAGAGTATAAGATTGCTGAAAAAATTGTATCAGGATTAGAAAATGCCTTTCAGATATCTGTTTCTCAAGGCGAAGCAAGTTATATAACGATGCATCTTTTAGGAGCAAAGCTAAGGAATGAACAAGGAGATATTTTCGAAGAAACGGCTGTTCAAGTCGGATATACCGCTCAAAAGCTTATCCAGTATGTTGGGAACAGAATGGGATATCATTTTGAAAATAATATTGATCTTTACCAAGGTCTAATTGCTCACTTGCGTCCTGCCATCTATCGAATGAAGCAGCATATGAAGATTAGCAATCCATTGCTTGAGCGGATTATGGAAGATTACCACGAATTATTTAGCATTATTGATGATGGGGTTGAAATTGTTTTTCCAGACTTTATCGTTCCAAAAGAAGAGATAGGATTTCTTGTCATGCATTTTGCTTCTGCCATGCTAAAGGGAGAAGAAAATAAGCAAATGAATGGCCTGGTGGTATGTTCGAGTGGAATAGGAACATCAAAGATTCTTGCGACAAAAATTCAAAAAGAACTACCTTGGTTAAAAACAAAAAATGTTTCACTATTTGATTTTGAACAGATTAATCCTGAGGAGTATTCGATTATCATTTCAACAGTCCCTTTAAAGAATTATCAAGGTCAGTATGTTCTTGTAAGCCCTATCCTTTCTCAGGCTGAAATTGAAAGAATAAAGCAGTCGGTTCGAGTCGATCTTCCGGATCAGCCGAAAAATGATATAAACTCTGGCCTAAAAAATGATGTGGGGAAAGATTTTTTTGCGAGAATTCAAAGAAACAATCGTTTTACATCAGCAGCAATTGACATACTTTCTGGTTATTTTATTCAAAAACTGGGAGGAGATTGTTCGATTGAATCAGCCTTATTGGGCGCATGTGAAACACTTGAAAAGCAAGGTGTCATTAACGATGTAGAAAGAGTTGTTCATCACTTAGCGGAAAGAGAAGCATTAGGTGGACTTGGAATACCTGAAACCACTCTCTCGCTTTACCATACCAGAAGTACTGAGGTGACTAAACCCTCTTTCACTATGTATGAACTTGAAAAACCCGTCAAAGTGAGTGCAATGGATGGGACAGAGATTTCTAATAAACGAATTCTCCTGATGCTATCACCACAAGAAGCAAGCGAGGAGGCACTTGAGATACTAAGTCAAATCAGTGCTTCGATTATCCGAAATGAGGACTCGATACACTTGTTTGAGAATGGAGAAAAGGATGCCCTTTTTGATTATCTATGCAACGAGATAAGAGACATTTTTGAAACAAAAAATATTCACTAAGGAGTGGACAATATGTCAGTACAAATTTTAACAGCAGAAAATATCCAATTAAATGTAGCTTTATCAACAAAGGAGGAAGCGATAAGAAAGACAGGACAAATTCTTGTTGATAAAGGGTATGTAGAAGCGTCGTATATCGAGAAAATGCTTGCTAGAGAAGAGTTAACCTCCACATATATGGGGAATTTTGTGGCTATTCCACATGGTACAGAAGACGCAAAGGATATGGTTAAGCATTCAGGTATCTCAATCATTCAAGCTCCAGAGGGAGTTGATTTTGGCGGAGGGAATATAGTAAAGGTTCTCATTGGAATTGCAGGAAAAAATAATGAACACTTAGATATTTTATCAAACATCGCCATCGTTTGTTCGGAAGAAGAAAATATCGAGAAACTTGTTCAAGCTAAAACAGAAGAAGAAATTTTAAGTTTATTTGCTGAGGTGAACTAATATGTTTGCTCTACATTTTGGTGCGGGGAATATTGGTCGTGGTTTTATAGGTTTGTTATTACAACAATCAGGCTATGAGGTT
Source organism: Robertmurraya sp. (assembly GCF_036676585.1). Taxonomy (NCBI): domain Bacteria; kingdom Bacillati; phylum Bacillota; class Bacilli; order Caryophanales; family Bacillaceae; genus Robertmurraya; species Robertmurraya sp. Next base: position 1,210 of record NZ_JAKFCQ010000151.1, on the reverse strand, counting down.
TGTTTTGCTGATGTGAATGCAGAAATAGTGGACTTACTTAATGAGCGTAAAGAATACAAAGTGGTATTAGCAAATAAGGAACAATCAGAGACAACGGTGACAAATATATCTGCTATTAACAGTGCCATAAATGGTGAATTAGTTGAAGAGGCAATTGTTCAGGCAGATCTAATTACCACTGCAGTGGGACCGAATATTTTAGCCATTATTGCACCGATGATTGCTAAAGGTTTGAAAAAAAGAGCAGCTATTTCAAACAAGCCTTTAAATATAATCGCGTGTGAAAATATGATTGGCGGAAGTGCTTTTCTCAAGGAGAAGGTATACGAACATTTGACTGAGGAAGAAAGAAATAGCTTTGATTCCCTATACGGATTCCCGAACTCTGCGGTTGACAGAATTGTTCCGAACCAATCGAATGACGACAAGCTCTTGGTTAAAGTAGAACCTTTCTTCGAATGGGTCATTGAGCAAACTGCATGGGTAGGAGAAAAGCCTTCTATTGAGGGAGCCACCCTTGTGGATGATTTGGCACCATTTATAGAGAGAAAGTTGTTTACAGTCAATACAGGACACGCAGCTATTGCTTATATAGGTTCCGTATACGGATTTCATCCAATAGCAGAAGCGATACAAAATGATCAAGTTAACCAGATTGTTTCAGGAGCATTGCAAGAGTCAGGAAGAGTACTTGTGAAAAAGTATGGATTTTCAAATGAACATCATCAAGCATACATTCAGAAAATTATTGGTCGATTCAAAAATGAATACATTATTGATGATGTGAAAAGAGTGGGGAGATCACCACTTCGAAAGCTAGGCATTCACGACCGATTATTTGCACCAGCTTTAGAATATTTCAACGAGTTTCAGAAAGCGCCAGTTAATCTATGTAAAGTAGTTGCTGCTGCGTTATTATTTACATCAAATGATGACCAAGAAGCGCTTGATCTTCAAAAGAGTTTGAAGAACGATGGAGTTCTTGCGGTATTAACGAGGTTAACAAATTTAGACCCAAATCATTCTATTATCCAAACGGTTGTTGAGGAATATAAGCATTTCCAAAATCAGTTATCATAATTAGTTCATAAAAGTGAAAAGCTATAATAGATATTCCTCCGAATATCAGCACGTATCCTGACCAATGAGGTGATTAGAGATGAGTTTTAGAGATCATTTGGATCAACATTCTCAACTTTTTTGTCACACG
>NZ_JAKFCQ010000150.1:0-25895 GCF_036676585.1 Robertmurraya sp. | reverse complement strand
ACACTTACAACCAATACCATATCATTCTGACTCATTTTCAACTCCGTTTACATGAATATGATACACTTTTACCTTATACCAAATAGATTCCCATTTCTTCTTTCTTATTCTCTCCTCATAGATGGCAGCCCGTTCTTTTGATTCAGTGAAGAATGTGGTGGGTCTCACTTCTAGATTGATCACATCTTCTATTCCACAGGGAGCTGTTAGAATCACATTGTCCTTCTCGTCTAATTTCACTCCAAGTGCCGTTGCTGTTTCTGGAAATTTTGATATGGCATCCACGGAGGATGAATAAGGCGGAAGATGGTTTGCGAGATGCATTCTTGCTTCATTTTTTACAGACCAAGGTATGCCAGGTAGCCTTCTCTTTAAAACATCTTCATACGTCTTTTCTGTTATTTCCTCTGTGTTATCAGGGTCAAAGTAGATAACATCCACATCTGGTATAGTGGTTCTTTCACGAAAATCGTGTAAAGTATCCCATATTTTCGAACGGACGAACCCGGCACATATCCACCAGTCTGGTAAATTCAGTGATCGGACAGTCCTTAACGCATCCATCATTTTCTCATCTTCATTAATTAGTTTACATATATTTTGTTCAGTTTTTAGCATAGCTCTCCCCTAACGCGAACATATATTCCTATTTTATCATGAAATAGATATGATTCTATCTTTTTCAATGAAAAAATTGTTAAAATTGGAAAAACAAGAAATCTAATATACAAAAAAAGCATCCCTAAAAAGGAATGCAGATGGCTATACTGTCCTATTTTTCTTTGATCTGTTCACGGATTTTTTGAAGTTCTTCAAAGGATAATTCACTTAGAGAATTTCTTATTTCATCCTCAATTTTTTTTCGGTTGTTCTCTTGATAACGATCCCACCATTTTCTGAGACCTTCTGTGTGATCTAATATGTATTCAAAATCTATTTCTTCTACCTCTTCATCTGATATATACTCCAATACCGCTGCTAACATATGTGAAAGGCTTTCGACTTCATCATTGTTCGGTTGATTACTCGGCAAATGGACAATTTTTTCTTTTTCTGACCCTTCTTCCGTTTGTGCAGGCTTTCTTGGCATTGTACCTCTCCTTATTTAGTTTTAAGCGATGACTATAGAAGTAGTATGACCATTAATCAAAATGAGCATTAGAATCAAGTATTAATGAATTGAAAATTTTGTATACTCAGTATTAAAAAGTTAAATATTGTTCCTTGATTGTGTGAATAATTGGTAACTTGGACATTCTCTTTCATTTTCTAATGTATGATAGGTTTGTAAGTTACTTAAGCGCCAATGAGGAGGCAATGAAAATGGAAAAATTAAAGAAACTACAAAAAGGGTTATTAGCTTTGTTAGCAACTTTTATGGTAATTGGATTTGCCACAGGCTGCAGCGAAGACACAACAGAAGAAACAGAAACTGAAGAAAACCAAACGGAAGAAGGCACTGAAGAGAGCACTGAAGAAACAGATAACGAATAAAAGGTAACCCCTGTCATGTTAAGTGGCAGGGGTTTATCACCTGAAAATAATTAATATACCTGAAGGTACAAGTCTTTATCCGATTCCCATTCCGCATATGCTACATCTTTCACTGAAGATATATTTCTTTCATTAAGTTGTTTGATCAAGGCTTTATAATCCATACCGGACTCTTGTAGATGTTCCATAATAACTTCCCCATCACTGATGATGGTCAGTGGAACCATTCGTTTGTTTATTTTCAAGTTAAAATCTTTATATGTAGGTTTATCTGCCTCTTGTTTTTTTAAGATACTTATCGATCCATTCGGCTCTAATATGGCATACTCAACGTCTCGTAAGGAAAATACATCCTTAGAGCGAAGCAATTGTTGAAGTTGATTAATATCAAGGTGATTCTTTTTAAGTTCTTTCCAGTCTAATTTTCCTTCATGTATGATAAAGGATGGTTTTCCTTCTAAAAATAGCCGAAGTCTTATGGATTTCTGGGTCGTTAATTCCGTTAAATAGATCAGGAGACCCCACACCGTTATTCCAAAAAGAATCTTCAAAAGGTTGATTTTCGGATCAAAAACCGCACTTCCTACAAATTCACCTAACACGAGTGCGGATATAAAATCAAAGGGAGTGATTTGACTAATTTGGGTTTTCCCAAGAATTTTCACCATAATAAATAGAAAAACGTAACCACCAACCAACTCAACTAGCATTTGTACATAACCCAACTGTATCACCTTTCTAAGACCTTACATGATTTTAAAGCAAATCTCAAAAGCTCAATTCACCCTGCTACCTCTATTAGAAAAAGGATTTAAATACCTCCGACTCTTCTTCACACTGTGTACAACGATAAGTAATTTCCATCGCATCTTCATAGGTTTTGTGAAGAGTATCCTTTTTGCAGTTCTCACAATACTGAATCTGTTCCGCTTCAACACCCAAAATGATTCCTCCATCTTTTTTAGTTTGAATACTGTTAGATTCTCCAAGAGCGAAAGGAATTATTAAGCGTGCTAGTAACCTATTCTCGTTTTTTGGAGGCTAGAAAATTATAATCTAGAGACTAAAAAAGACTACTAAGAGATCATTTTTCTTAGTAGTCTTTTTTATTATTTGCTTACTTCCTAAGTGTCACTATAAATGCCGTTCTACAAGCCGAGCTCGTCACCTCAATCTGACCATGATGAAGGTCAACAATACTCTTTGCGATCGCCAGTCCTAATCCTGAACCTCCGGTAAAGTTCGAGCGCGATTTTTCCACGCGGTAAAACCGTTCAAAAATATGCGGAAGATCGGCACTTGGGATCGATTGGCCGTAGTTGCTGATTTCAATCACTACTGATTCATCGGTATCACTTAGCATCAAATCGATGTATTTGCCTTCACGACCGTAACGAATGGCATTTTGAATCAGATTTTCGAATACTCGTACAAGTTTCTCCCCGTCTCCCAACACTGTTGGGTTCGTGGCATGAGAAATAAATCTCCATTCCATATTAGCTTCTTCTACCTGCGTTCTAGATTGTACGGCCAATTGATTAAGCATTTCTTCGATATGAATCGGGTGCTTCTGAAGTTTGATTTGCTGATTTTGGACATACGTATACTCAAAAATATCATTAATTAACACATGCAAGCTTGCAGCTTTATCATGAATCACTTGCACAAAGTGTCGAAGCTCCACTTCGTCACGATATCGGTCATTATTTATCAGGTCTAAATAGCCAATAATCGAGGTTAATGGTGAACGAAGATCGTGTGCTACATTGGTGACAAGCTCATTTTTTAACTGTTCAATCCTTTTGACTTCTTTGATGGCTGCTTCCGACTTTTCAATGATACTTTGGATACCTTCAGCCAGTGCATGAAATTCAGCCGGACCTGAGATTAACCCAATATTTCTATCACCTAGTTGAACATCACTTGTGATTTTCTTCAGATAAAAAGCCAAATATCGCTTCCGCTCATATTGATAAATGAGGAACAAGAAAAACAACACCGTGACACCATAAAAAATGAAAAATATGAGTTCACGAAAATAGGATAATATAAACAAAAGGCTATCAAAAAAACGTGAATTATCTTCTAAATACCATAGTCCTGGTAACAGAATGATTCCTGTCACGATCGCTAGGCAGATTGATAGAAAAAGGTACATAGTAATCTTCCATTTTGGAAGAAACCTTACGAGTTCAATCATATTATTTCTCAATTTTATATCCCACTCCCCAGACGGTTTGAATGATCCTTTCTCCTGGGCAAGCCGCATTGATTTTATCGCGAAGATTGCTGATATGGACCATCACAGTTTTATTCGACCCCTCCCCTGGTTCATTCCAAACCCTCTCAAAAATCTCTTCTGATGCAAACACGCGTCCTTGGTTTTTCGCAAGCAAATAAAGAATCTCAAACTCTCTTGCTGTCAGCTTCATCACTTGATCCCCGGCCGTAACCATATGGCTTCTTTTATTGATGGATAAAGAACCCACGTGAAGTTCATCTTCATTTTTGTCAGGTGGTTGATAATTGGCCCGTCTCAGCAAAGCTTTTACTCTTGCACTAAGCTCTAACGGATTAAATGGCTTACTCATATAATCATCAGCTCCTGTCATAAGGCCGATGATTTTGTCCATATCTTCTACCTTGGCACTCACCATCAAGATAGGTACTTGATGGTTTTTGCGAACTTCTTTACAAAATTCGAGCCCATCCATCTTTGGCATCATAATATCTAAAATGACAAGGTCAGGGGGAGTACACTCCAACAGTTGCAGTCCCGCCATCCCATCTCCCGCTTTAAATATCTCATATCCATCATTTTTCATATATAATTCAATCAACTCTGCAATCTGTTGATCATCTTCTACTATTAATATTCGAGTCATTATTTTGCCTCCTTAAGACACTAGAGCTGAAATGACCGTAGCATGTTCTTTAACGGGCTTGATTTAAGAGATACCTTAACAAGGAGAAAGCCAATTACTGCACCCGTTGTATTTGCTAACATATCATTTATGTCGGTACTTCTTCCACTTCCTAATGTCACTCGGATGAATAGCTGAAGAATTTCTAATGATAGGCTCATCATCAATCCGAGTTTGGCAACCTTTTTCATAGAAACCACATTCTTGTTCAAAAATGGAATATACATTCCAAAGGGTATAAGCATGATGATGTTTAATAAAAACGTGGTCACATCGATCGTCAAAATGGGAATAAAGTTGATCGTCTTATACCACGGCGTCTGATTCGCATAAAGCCCAATATTCACATCAATTGGGAAAAAAACTAAATGAATGACACATAGTAAGTATATACCAAAAGACGATAGTACCGCTAACTGTGGTATACTTACCTTCCTTTCTTGACGGGCAACCCACCTCACCAGCCATAATAGTCCCAATACAAAAACCGGCCCTAATACATGCCAGGAATGTATGGTGAACATGATTGATCTTGTTTCTTCCATTGTTCTTCCTCCTTAGAATCTTACTTACAAACCTAGTATAGATACTAGTTCTAAAGAATTTCTAAAGAGAACATTAAGGATCTCTAAAAAACAGAAAAAAAAAACGCAAAGCACGATGCTTCGCGGTTTTTCATTAATGTCCTACAACTTTCTCTAGGCCACCTGGTTTGTTGTGAACAGCTAATTTATCTATTAATTTATTGCTTTCTTTATTCAATCCTACGAGATTGACTTTAATCCCGTTTTGATGGTATTTAATCACGATTTTATCAATCGCACCAACTGCTGAATCATCCCATAAATGTGCTTCAGTTAAGTCAATATTCACTTCTTTAACATCATCATTGTAATTAAAGCATTCTACAAAGTCTGTTACAGAAGCAAAGAACAGCTGCCCAGATACTCGGTAGTACTTTTTATTTGAAAGTTCTGAGGCAAGTGTCGTAACTTTTACTTTAGAAATTTTAGACGCGAAGAAAATCGCACTTAAAATAATTCCTACTAAAACACCTTTTGATAAGTCATGTGTCATCAGTACCGTAAGAACAGTAGCAATCATTACAATCGTATCGGTAATCGGAGTTTTATGAAGAGATTTCACTGAACCCCAATCAAAAGTCCCAATGGACACCATAATCATCACACCCACAAGAGCTGCCATCGGAATTTGAACAAGGAAGTCATTTAATACTAAGATCAAAATCATTAAGAACACACCAGCCACAAAAGCAGAGAGTCGGCCGCGTCCACCAGATTTCACATTGATTACCGATTGACCGATCATTGCACATCCAGCCATACCACCGAACAGTCCAGATACGATATTGGCAATTCCTTGACCACGTGCCTCTTTGTTTTTATCACTTTTCGTATCCGTCATATCATCAACGATCGTTGCTGTTAGCAAAGATTCCACTAAACCAACAATCGCAATCGAAAGTGAATAAGGGAAAATGATTTGTAACGTCTCAAATGTTAATGGAATATCAGGCAGTAAAAACATAGGTAAGGCTTGTGTTAATTCACCCATATCTCCGATCGTACGAACTCCACTACCTGTAAAGATAGCGATGGCAGAAATGACAACGATAGCCACTAATGGAGATGGAACAGCCTTTGTGAATCGAGGGAGTATATAAATAATCGCTAATGCTCCCCCTACCATCGCATACATCGCCCATGATTCTCCAACAAAGTGAGTTAATTGGCTCGTAAAAATAAGGATGGCTAACGCATTTACAAAACCAACCATAACTGGACGAGGAACAAATTTCATCAGTCTCCCTAGTTTTAGTACACCCATGACAATTTGAATGATCCCAGTCAAAATCGTCGCAGCTAATAGGTATTGCAGACCGTGTTCAGCCACTAATGTGGTCATCAGTAAGGCAGTCGCACCGGTTGCAGCAGAAATCATCCCTGGTCTTCCCCCAACAAAAGCAATCACAACTGCGATACAGAAGGACGCATACAATCCAATCATAGGATCTACTCCTGCAATAATCGAAAAGGCAATTGCCTCTGGGATCAAGGCCATGGCTACGACTAGCCCTGCCAACACATCTCCTTTGATGTTCCCAAACCATTCATATTTAATTGTGTTTAAATTCATGAAACACCTCTTCTTTTTTATTTGTAGTGACTTTCAACTCTCATGAAAGTCGGGGCCGTTTTTAACAGAACCAAGTATATAAGAATGTGGATAAATTGTGAAATGACAAGAAAGCGCACCCATCTACTATTTGCTCCCAAATTCTCAATATTATTTTGATAAACACAATAAATCTATATTTTTTTAATAAAAAAACCTGATTGGAGAATTAACCAATCAGGGCATACATTTAATTATTAGAAAAATTCCATATGTGATATGTCTTGTTTGTAGTATTCTAAACGATTCTGTAGAGTACCTGTATGAAATTCAAATTTATGTCCATCCGGATCGGTAAAGTAAATCGACTTCTTATCGCGTTCATCTCTGGTACGCCCGGATAGAATGTTTACGTTCAAAAGCTGCAGCTTTTCATATAACATGTCTAGATCTTCCTCATCTACAGAAAAAGCTATATGCGTGTAAGATTGGGATATTTCTTTTCGAGGAATATCCTTTTCGACATTAAGCGCAAGCCAAATCCCATGTAAATCAAAATAAGCGGTACTTCTCCCTTTTACTAAAAGCTTTGCATCAAATACATTTTGGTAAAAATGAATCGATTTTTCTAAATCAGAAACAGAAAATAATAGATGGTTTAAACCTTTAATCATCAATTCTTCACCTCATGTTACCGGCTTTTTTCTATTCTAAACCCTAATTGCTTCAACGCATTCTCTAGCGATGATTGTGTTATTACTTCATTAAAATGCAAGCCAATATTCACAATCGTTTGCGCCAATTCTGGGCGAATCCCAGTGATTAAAGGCTCTATCCCACTTAGTTTTAGAGCCGTTATGATTTTATAAAGCTGGTCAGCTACCATGGTATCAATGATGGGTACACCAGATACATCCATAATTAGTGAATCTAACTGAAGACGTGATCCTTCATTAAGTACGGTCTCCATGATTAATTGCGCTCGATTTGTGTCTATCGTCCCGATCAGTGGAATCACCGCAATCCCTTTTGTAATCACCACAACGGGAACGGATAATTCCTCTACGGCGGAATAAGCAATATTCATTAACTCAGTGGTTCTTTTTTCATACACTTCGCTCATCACTTGCATTACTTTATCTATTAAAGGATCAATGATTTTAGACACATCAAGCATCGTAATGGCCGCAAATTGTTTTTCTGCTAACTCGTCGGTAAATACATCCCATAGAATGGTTCGGTAAAAGCTAACAGCGCGTAAGGCATTGCTTAGCGACACCTGATATTTCATCGCAAATCTAGCGGCCTTTTTCCCCCAGAGTATCACGTGCTCTTGAATGATCTCCTTTTCCTCGTATAATGCCTGTCCGAAGTATCTGACGAGTTCCGCTCTATAGGCATGCAACTCTTGGCCTGGAGCTCCAGCTTTACTTAAACTTGATGAATAATCCGAATCGATTAACTCCGATATTCTTTTAGCTAATATATCCTCATTTTTTACAATTTTTTCCCCAATATAACGTAATTCCCTTTTCACATGCGTTATCTCCTTGTCTTTATGCGAGTATAAAATATTTCAACATCAAGCTAGTAGAATCCTTCTTTAAGGACTGCCGCTATAAAAAAAGAGCCAACCGCCAAAATAAACGGTTGGTCTCTTAACACTTCATTTTCAATCAAAAGAACCCATAGTTTGAAGCAAGTCACTGGATTCCTGTGATACGTAAATCGTTCTACTTGGGAATGCCACTTCGACTCCCTCTTCTTCTAAAATCGCCATAATAGCTATGTTGATTTCATGTTTAATTTTCACATGCTCTCCCCAAACGGTCGTGTTGGTGAAAAAGTATAAGAGGATATCTAGGCTACTATCATTATATTGATCAAATGCCACCATAATCGTATCTGGATGAACATCCTCATGGTTTCGCAGCATATGTTCCACCCGCTGAACGACTCTTTGAATTTGATCTTTAGTGGATTTATAGTTTAGTCCTAAGTGGAAAGTAATTCGTCTTTTCCCCATTCGACTCCAGTTGGTAATTGGTTCGTTCGCTAAAGTTGAATTCGGAACGGTCACTAAAGCCTGACTAAACGTTCGTACCTTCGTGCTTCTAAAATTGATATCTTCTACCGTTCCCTCGACACTAGGAGTTAAAATCCAATCTCCAATCGAAAAAGGTTTTTCGGTTACAATGACGATTCCACCAATCAGGTTGCCTACCGCTTCTTTGGCAGCTAGCGCAAAAGCGAGACCACCTAGTCCAAGTCCTGCCACCAAGCCATTTACGTCATAATCAAACTCCTGACCAATAATACTGATGCTGATGGCAACAAGGATCACACGAATCGTTCTTGAGATAAAAGGAATCAATATTAAATCTATCTTATTATTAATCTTTTGATTCACACTCATGATAATTCCTGTGGTTGGGGAAGAAAGATTAAATAACCCCCACGTAATGGTCACAATCACCATCGATCGTAAGAATTTTAAAAATAGCGCATTGTGCTGTTCGATAAACGGGAAATAATCCATCGCTACATATAACCCGATAATAATAAATAACCAGCCGATCGGACGTTCAAAGCTTAAACATATTTGTGTAAAAAAATCAGTAGGTGTTTTTCTAGACAATTTTAAAATCAATTGAAATACATACTTTGTAAAAAGGTTTCTAAATAGAATAAACAAAAGCAAGATTCCTATAGAGATCCCTAAATCTTTTAACATATCATAGTCGAGTTGGACCGAAAAAAAATCCATCTTACTTACCTTCTCTCTTTGTAATTCACAGCATACATCCTCATATATTACTCTCATCATCAATATATTTGAATACAACTAAAGTCTTGTTTATAAAAAAGGATAAAAGAAGGTAGACGAACGAGCGTCGACAAAGAATCGTTGAAATTTGTTGTAACTTGACTGAAAATGTTGGTAATAAATGGTTTTATTTAAAGACTGATGTTGTTAAAATAGATTTTGTGTTGAAAAATAATACTTAGAAAGGTGTGTGGAAATTGATTTATGAAATAGTCCTTTATAAAGGTCTAAAGTGTAATGTAGTATTTGATTATGGAAATGGAAATCTCGAGATATTATGTTTGGATGAAGTTCTCCTCGTGCACGAGGGTCAAATAGATCGGTTACAATAAAGGATTGCACTAAAAAAAGAAGCAAACTTACGTCTACTTCTCTCTCCACCAAGGAGTTCTCGGACATTCATCCATGCCTATGCAAACGATTTCCCCGATTTTCGGTGTAGCAATGGAGACCTGATGCTGAGATGCTGCTTTTGTAACCCGTTCTACCGGATCAATCCACGAATGGAAAGCAAGGGTAAAGGCTCCCCAATGAACAGGAATTAACAAATCACCACGAACATCAAGATGGGCTTGTACCGTCTCTTCCGGTAGCATATGTATATGGGACCAACGCTCATCATATTGACCGCATTCCATTAAAGTCACGTCAAAAGGGCCATAGGTTTCACCGATTTCCTTGAAGTGTGGACCATAACCGCTGTCGCCACTGTAGTATACCTTTGTTTCACGTCCTGCTATCACCCATGAACACCACAAGGTAGAATTTCGATTAAATAAACCTCTTCCGGAAAAATGTCTTGCGGGCATACAAGCTAGAGTAAGATGCTCAAGCTGGATTTCGTCACCCCAGGCATGCTCAGTAATTTTTTCTGAAGGAACACCCCAATTGATTAAACATCGTCGTACCCCTAACGGTACAATAAATCTTTGTGTTTTATCCTTTAATCTACGAATAGACGAATAATCCAGGTGATCATAGTGGTCATGTGAGATCACAATCGCATCAATACTAGAAAGTTCTTCAGGTTCAATCGGTAAATTTGTGCTAAAACGTTTTGTACCAGCCCATGAAACCGGTGAAGGACGGTTACCAAGCATAGGATCAAAGAAAAGTCTTTTCCCTTCTAGCTCAAGAAGAAAAGCCGAGTGCCCAAACCAGGTAACCCTTGAATGAGGAGTAGTTCCCTCTACAAAATTTTCTACCTGGATGGGAATGCTTGGCCTTCGAATGCTTCTACTAGTTACAGAATCCTTCATCATGCTGATCATGGACTTTAGATTCATATTCATAGAGGTTGGTATTTGGTTTTCATATTTTTTCATTAGAGAAACTTCCTTTTTTGTTACATTGATTTTTATCTCATTATAGAACACTTCTGATACAATTTCATTTTACTTCAATCATAAAAGCATAACTGGAGGACCCCTTTTCCCATGCTGCATAAATGTCATAAACATAGACACCTGGCTCTTTTGGTGCAGTGAATTGACTATCCTTTACATTCACTGTTTGAGGAGTACCATGAATCCAAAGGTTTGCACCTAATGAGCCTGGTTTTGGTTGTTTTTTAAATTGAATTTTTATATTCGATTGAGGTGGTACTTGAATAGGTTTGAGTTCTTTGCTTGCCAGTAACTCTGGAGGAGCAATCATATCTACACACTTGGAGTTTATGAACCCGCTCCAACAATAGGACCCTTGAATCGTTGGGACCTCCATATCCTCCACTATTACACTCGGTGAAGGAGGTCCAAACGTTATGAATCTATTTGCTAAGAACACACAAGCAACCACTATCAAAATGATGACCATCGTTTTTGCATACTTCAACAGAAATCTCCTCCCAAAATATTCATTTCTACTACTGACGTAAAAAGTAATAGATGGGTTACTTTTCTTGCATCATGGAAACACATAAATTAAAGTGGAAATGTCTATTAATTTTTTAGTTGGAGGGTATGTCTTGAAACTCAGTGTTCTTGATCAATCAGTTATCAGTAAAGGAGCAACCGCCTCGACTGCACTACAAAATACCGTGAAACTCGCGCAATTATCCGAGGAATTAGGATACACTCGCTTTTGGGTTGCTGAACATCATAATTCAAACGGAATCGCAGGCTCTTCTCCGGAAGTACTAATTTCTCATATTGCATCAAGCACGAAAAAAATCCGAGTGGGATCTGGCGGTGTTTTACTCCCACAATACAGTCCATATAAAATTGCAGAAAACTTTAAAGTATTAGAAGCCTTATTTCCCAACCGAATCGATCTAGGAATTGGCCGCTCTCCAGGAGGTGCGGCAACCACCAGAATAGCATTAACAGATGGACTAAGAAAAAGTCTGAATGAATTCCCACGGCAAGTGAGAGATTTGCAAGCCTTTCTAAGTAATGACTTAAATGCCGACCATCCTTATGAGTTGGTAAAAGCCTACCCTGTTTCTTCGAGTTCCCCCCACATCTGGATGCTTGGTATCACACATCGAGGTGCAAGGTTGGCTGCAGAACATGGGACAGCCTTTACGTATGGACATTTTATTACTCCGGCAAATGGACAGCGGGCTTTGGACTATTATTACGAAAACTTCCAACCCTCCACCCTGCTACCAAAGCCACAAGCAAATGTGTGCGTATTCGTGGTATGTGCATCCTCACAGGCAAAAGCAGAAGAATTGGCTTTGAGCCAGGACATGTGGCTTTTAGCTATCGAAAAAGGACTGGATACTCGGATAATGTCTGTAAAAGAGGCAAAAAGAATTCCACTAACAAGTGCGGACATAGCAAAAATCCAAGAAAACCGCAAACGCATGATCATTGGTACACCACAGAAGGTGAAAGAGGACATTCTCAGATTAAGCGAACAGTATCGTACAGATGAGTTTATGATTATTAATAATGTATATGACTTTCAAGATAAAATGGAGACGTATACGTTGTTGGCTGAGGCTTTGCTTTGAAATGGGTTGGGATAGTGGGGCTAGGCCCGATGTTTAGTTCCTGGATTCCACTAATTCCTGGAATCCACAAGCACTAACTAGTACAAGTAAACCACCCACCAAAATCCAAACCACCATTAACAAATACCATCAAAAAAAGGCAAACCACTCAGTGATTTGCTCAACTTCTCAATCTACTTGTATTCACCTTCAAAAACTAACTCCATCAGAGGTCGTCTGCCCGATGGTTGCTCACGGTCTTGTAACTCTGCTGGTAGCGTTTCTTTCTCTCCCTGATATCCAATTGCGACAATCACTTGAATGTCGAAGTCATCAGGGACATTTAGTGCTTCTCGAGCTTGATCCTGATAAAAACCTGCCATCGGGTGAGTGATTAATCCTTTTTGGCTTGCCTGTAGTGCTAAATATCCCCAAGCCGAACCGGTATCAAACGCATGGTAACCCAATTTTTTATCAGACAAAATTGCCACAAAAACTGGAGCCTTTTCGCACCATTTACGATTTCCTTCCTTGATAAAAGAATGAAATTTTTCACGATCCTCTTGTGAGCGTGCAATCACAAATCTCCAAGGCTGAGAGTTATTTGCAGATGGAGCCCAATGTGCTGCTTCTAATACACTCATAAGAACGTCCTCTGGTACTTCTTTTTCTAAAAACGAACGAGGCGACCAACGATTTAAATAGCTTGGATCAATGTCATACTCAGCTTGACGACCCTGTTTTGCTTGTATTTCCGCCATATACATTACTCCCTTTGTGAAAATATTCCAATAACAATACCCATTTTACTCCAACCATAATTTCCCTACAAATTTTTTGCTTTTTTATGTCTACATTTCTTCAATAACGGGTAATGATATACGTCAGCGCACAAATAATCAGCCACCACGAATTTTGTCGAAAAATATCTTGAGATGTGTGCAGTTACCTTTGGACTATTGAACTTATCCTATATATACTAATTTAAGTAGATTGTAAGAAAGGATTTCCCTATGAATTCGCTACAAAGACTAGATGATGAACAATTGTCAAATATCATAATTCGAGCCATAAAGTTAAACTTAGAAAATGACTTTCTCAAATTTTTAAAAAATGAGGCGATACGAAGGTTGATGTATTCACAGCATGATCTTATATCAAAGCAAAGTCTTCAAGATGCCCTTGATGTGATTTATTTCAAGAGAGAATTAGAGCTTTTACAATATGAACAATCGAAATGTACAGAGGATGCTATAAGAGGGCAAATATGGGACCACATTCAACTTTTACAGTCAGTTATCGATTTAGCAACCGAACAGATTAAATAACCACCATCCTGCAAAGGCAAACCTTATGAAAATAAGAGACGCAAAGCCACGGGCCTAACGCAATCGCTATGGTAGCCGAGCCGCCAGGACAATTCCTCTTTTTTGTGTACTACTACTCTTACAATTACCCACACACAAGTTAAAAATATTTTTTCTCCTAATGATAAAAATCGCACATTTCCCTTTTCAGACACAAAAAAAATCCCTATCAAAGTAGTAAAGTTCCTACAATGAAAGGGATTTATATTAATTGATTTCTGGTCGATAGGTATGTAAAAACTTCTGAATTCGCTCTGCGGCTTCTGCTAATCTTTCAGAAGGCTGTACTAATGCGATTCGCACGTACCCTTCTCCTTGTGCTCCGAATGCGTCCCCTGGTACAACCGCCACACCAGCGTGTTCAAGCAATTTAAAAGCAAACTGACGAGAGGTCCAGCCTTGAGGAATTTTCGTCCAAATGAACATCGTTGCCGGGGTAGTTTTCACTTCCCATCCACCCTGATTGAGTCCGTCAATTAATGTATTTCTTCGGTCTTCGTATATGTGTTTCTGTTCAGCAAGCATCAAAAAATCAGAAGTTAATGCTGCTACTGCTGCTTTTTGGATCGGTAAAAACACTCCGTAATCCATATGTGACTTTAGAGAGGCTAGAATTTGTAATGCTTGAACATTTCCGACCACATATCCAATTCGGCAGCCAGCCATATTAAAGGTTTTTGATAAAGAATTGAACTCAATTCCGACTTCCTTTGCCCCTTCAATAGACATAAAGCTCAATTGAGGATGATCATCAAAAATAAGTTCCGAATAAGCGAAATCGTGTACCACAAGAATGTCATGCTTCTTAGCAAAAGCTACTAACTTTTCAAAAAAGCTTCTGTCCGCAATGGCAGTTACTGGATTTCCGGGATAACTCAAGATCATCATTTTTGTTTTCGCTAACACCTCTTCTGGGATGTCCTCTAAAATAGGAAGAAAATCATTTTCTTCTAATAATGGCATCGGATACACGACTCCACCCGCAATCGTGACACTCGCCTCGTAAATCGGATAACCTGGGTCAGGCACAAGCACATATTCACCTGGGTTCACCATGGCCGTTGCTAAGTGTGATAGTCCATCCTGCGAACCCATAAGTTGAAGAACTTCATCCCTCGGGTTAAGCTCCACTCCATAACGGTTTTTATAAAAATAGCTAACCGCTTCACTAAACTCAGCCGTTCCTTTTAACGTATATCCATAATTTGCTGGATCTTTACTGTATGTACTAATCGTATCCATAACCAATGACGATGGAGGTAAATCGGGACTACCGACACTTAAATCAATCACATCTTTCCCACTATTCATAAGTTCATTTTTTCGATTGGCTAAGTCTATAAAAATGGATGTTGTTAGTTTATCCATCTTAGCTGATGACTGTAATTTCATTTCGAGTTGTCTCCTTATTGTTCAAAACTATACTACTATTTTTAAATGTTTTGTTTTTTAGTATAGCAAAAAAAGAAAACCTAATCATGTAGGT
Organism: Robertmurraya sp.; assembly: GCF_036676585.1. Lineage (NCBI taxonomy): Bacteria > Bacillati > Bacillota > Bacilli > Caryophanales > Bacillaceae > Robertmurraya > Robertmurraya sp. The sequence goes on along the minus strand of NZ_JAKFCQ010000150.1, from coordinate 10,723 downwards.
TTTCAATTTTTCCCCTGTATTTGATTGAAAAAATGCTCCGTGTCAATCATCCACCGATCCATCACACTATTTTTTCTTAAAATAAAGGTCATGTTCTTTGTTACTTTCCCACTTTTATCTGTGTGATATTTTGCTTCTACCGGAACTTCTAGCACCAGCTGACCTTCCAGATCTTCCACTGGTAAAAAGGACATAGATGTTATTCGGAAGTAAGTAAAAGACTTTGCCATTTTCTTCAATTTTGTGGAAGTGTTGTTTTCTGCACTAGTTACTTTTAGTAAATGAGGGTCTTGATAATTTATGCCTGTAACAAAAAACTCAATCATTTCATACGGATCAATGGTATGTAAGTACTCTTCTTCTTTTCCGCCCGCTTTTAAGATCATTAAATGATGAAGTTTATCCATCTTTCCTGAGCGATGGGTGGTACTTCCTAAAAAGTGAATGCAAAAATGGCCCGGAAATCCGTTTTGAAGTGCTCCTGCTCCGTGAGGCATACCATGCATTGAAGCTGCAATACATTGATCTCCCACCTTCACGATGATCGCTCTTCTGTTCCAACTCCACTTCCCATCATATATTTCCTTCATGATCTTTGTATCTTTTGTGGTAAGAGGTTGAACATCTGCATGTCTGCTACCCGCTCGTCTTTGGACCTTGAATTGTTTCCCAGTTTCAACATCAATCACGGTAAACTTCTTCCCTTTTGGCAGAATGTCTTTTGCGACTTCCCATGGCAGGATCTCAATTTCGAAGCTAATGGGAAGATCGTCATCGTCATACTTTTGTACATTTGCTTTAGATTCTACCGGAAGAATAAAAAGATAAATAAGAATTCCTATTATGACAAATATAGAAAAGTTTCTCATATCACACCTCACTTCTCATATTCTTTTCCACCAAAACAAAAAATATTTAGGTAGCTGAGTTTGTCCTGAAGGAACTGAAGGAAAAGATTGGTATATAACATTCAACTATCCTTGTTTGGAAATTATAGCAATATTACTATTGATTTTTATCCTATCATCCCATATGTTAATAGTGGAACAATGATGAATAGAGGTGATTATTTTGTCTACCGCACCTTTTCAAACTTTTGAAGAAGCAGTGGAAAACTTACTTGAGCTTGTTAGCTCATTAGTTCCAGGTAAAACTATTTTTTTATCTAAAATAAAAGATAATTATCTAGAGATTGTGCAAAAACTTGATAACCAACCTGGAGTTAACCTATCTGAGGATTCATTACACTTACGTGATACCTTCTGACAATATTTGGACTATAACGGTAGGGTACCGTTAATCATAAATGATACAAGCAAAGAAGAAGTGTTCCACGTTTTCTCTGATCATAATATTGGTTCTTATCTCGGCGTACCTGTCACCTATCAGAATGGTGAGGTCTTTGGAACCCTGTGCGCATTAGATACCAAACCCTCCCACTTTACAAATAAAGAGGCAGAGCATTTACTAAAACTTTCTCGTTTCTTCAGTTATGTGTTAACACTTGAAAAGCAAGCAGTCATTGACACGTTGACAGGTCTATACAATCGGAGATACCTTTATCAATATTTATCGAATAAAGAACTTATTGGTTCCCGAAAACTAACCATTATGTTTATTGATCTTGATGGATTTAAAGTGGTAAATGATACATATGGACATGATTATGGAGACCGTATTTTAAAAAAGGTTGGTAGAAGACTAATAGAGGTCGTTCCTAACATTGGTTTCGTTGCTCGTCTAGGTGGAGATGAATTTATTATGGTGTTTAATGATCTTCACGAATACGAACAAATTTCTACAAAAGCCCAAGAAATCTTACACGTACTTTCCAATTGGGAGGGTAATGAAGAGGGCATTCTTTTAACTGCAAGTATTGGGATTGTCAATTTTCCCGATGATAGTAACAGTGTAGATACTCTAATAAAGCATGCTGATCAAGCCATGTATGTTGCTAAACATCAAGGCAAGAACCAATTCATATTTTACTCCCATTTATAGACAAAAGAGTACGTATCTAACGTACTCTTTTGTCTATGTGAAATACCATTGCAATTCCCCACCTCATCCTCTACTAGAGACTTCTACATATCTTTATCTCCTTTGGAAATAGTAAGCATAAAAAGGAGTTCTTAAATGAAATGGATCATAACCCAAAACTTGTTTCTTCAGAAATTGCCGCATTATGGAGTGCTTATATGCAGAACTCTATGTCTTATTGTATTATTCAACACTTTGCTACAGTGAATGAGGATGACGATAATACCGTAGTTCTTCAAACAGCTTTATCTAATTGCCAATATGTTATCAATGAAGTGAAACAAATCTTTGAAAAAGAAGATCATGCCCTCCCAATTGGATTCACTCAAGAAGACGTTAACCTGCAAGCTGATCGATTATACTCAGACCTATTTGCTCTAAGATATATTAAGTATACAGCTGCAGCTGGAACAGCAGCTGCAGCCGCCTTACTGGAAGTATTGGCTAGAAATGATGTGAGAGCTCTTTTTTCAAAAATATCCGAAAGATTTATGAATTTATATAATGAGTCTTGTGATTTACTCTTAAAAAAAGGGTCATTTATACGTTCACCTACTATACCACCGATGCAAAAGGCCGAGTACATAGAGAGCGAATCATTTATTTCAGGTTTAATTGGGAAACACCGCCCTTTAACCACGATTGAGCTTGCCCATATTTCAAAAAATACTGAAACAAACTCCATCGGTCGAACCTTTGTAGCTGGATTTTCGCAATCGGCTCAATCACCTGAAGTTCGAAAATACATGGAGAGAGGTGCAGAAATCGCAGCAAAGCATGAAACCGTATTCAGAAAAATATTGCTAGAAGATGAAGTTCCACTACCAAGCAGCTGGGATTCAACTATTTCTCAATCTATAGAACCTGTATTTTCTGATAAATTAATGATGTTTCATACGGATAGCTTAACTGTGATAAGTGTAGCAGGTTACGGAGCAGGCATAGGAGCAAGTCTGAGAAAAGATATTAGTGGACATTACACTCGATTACTAGCTGAAATCCTAGATTATGGAAGAGATGGTGTGAAACTCATGATTGATAACAGATGGTTAGAACAACCGCCACAAAATGTAGATAGAGAAGCTTTGCGCAATCGAAGTGAATAAATTAAACCTTCTCTCTTGCTAAAAAAAAGAGAATGAGTACCTAGGTAAAATGGAGATATATTTAATTGTGAAATTAGTATGCTACATGCTTCAAAAATGCTTAAAAAGGGACAATAATTTCATTGTCCCTTTTTCTACATTCTTTATTTTGTTGCTTGCTTAAATTTGATAGAAACAGCATCCCAGTTAATGATGTTGAAGAAGCTTTCAATATAATCTGGTCTTCTGTTTTGATAATTTAGGTAATACGCATGCTCCCATACATCAAGGCCTAGGATAGCAACTTTTCCTTCCATGATTGGGTTGTCTTGATTTGGTGTGCTTGTTACTTCAAGAGCACCTTGTTCATTTACAACCAGCCAAGCCCAACCTGATCCAAAACGAGTTAGTGCCGCTTTTGTAAATTCTGCTTTGAAGCTGTCAAAGCTACCAAATGCTTTTTCAATAGCTGCACCTAATTCACTGCTTGGTGCTGCATTCCCTGCTGGAGCAATAACTTCCCAGAATAATGTGTGGTTTAGGTGTCCTCCACCGTTATTTCTAACAGCTCCGCGAATCGCTTCAGGCACTTCATTTAAATTTTCCAACAAGCTTACTAGGTCTTTTTCTTGAAGTTCAGCTTTTCCTTCAAGTGCAGCATTTAAGTTATTTACATATGTTTGGTGATGTTTTCCGTAATGAATTTCCATTGTTTGCTGGTCAATGTGAGGCTCTAATGCGTTAAATTCGTAAGCTAATGTTGGTAATGTGTAATTTGTCATAATAACAATCCCCTTTATTTTCCCTTTTTTATACTTTATGGTTTAAAAAGTATATTTTTAATTTACCTCAATCTTTCAAATTATTCAATTCATTTGCTTCATTTTTTTCTAAAATTTTCTTATTTTTTTCCACATAGGACCGTTTCTTTTCAGTATTTATACTATATAGTATAATAAGTCTTATATTGAGATAGAATTGAGGTGTTACAGTTGAGTAAAAACACCAGAGAACAGATATTGGATTTGCTGAAGAAGGAAGTGTCACTGGCTGTTAATGAGCTGACCGAACGGTTAAACATTACCCATATGGCTGTCAGAAAGCACTTAAATATTCTTGAAAAAGATCATCTCATTCGATCGGTAGAAGTCAAGCAGCCCATGGGTCGTCCCCTCCAAATGTACTCCTTAACTGAAAAAGGAGAACAGCTTTTTCCGAAAAATTATGAAAGCATTAGTGTCGAGTTTCTTCGAGATATCCAAGAACTCCATGGGGAAGAAACGATTCAGCTTTTATTTGATAAAAGAGAAAAACGCATTACGGATGAATATAAATTAAAAGTTCAAGATAAAAAGAATTTGTCTGAAAAAATAAAAGAGCTCGCATCGCTACAAAATGACAAAGGCTATATGACCGAAGTAAACCAAGTAGATGAGCACTCCTATGAAATGATCGAGTATAACTGTCCGATCTATGCGGTAGCCAAAGAATTTAAAATCGCTTGCCGTTGTGAAACAGACATGTTCAAAAAAGTAGTAGGTACAGAACAAATACAGCGAATATGCTGCAAAACAGATGGAGATGATCATTGCCGATTTGTTTTTCACGCATAACAAAGGGGCTTACCAACCAGGTGAGTCCCCTCTTTTTATATATTAATAAATTTCTATCTTAAATTTACTGAAATTTCTGCTCAAATATAATATAATACGTTTTATAACGTTTCTTTATATTAGGTCTCAGGGGGTTACTACAATGAAAGTCATTGGTTTTGGAGATAATGTCGTAGATAAGTATGTTGATATACAGACCATGTATCCTGGTGGCAACACATTAAATTTTACGGTTTATGCCAAACAGCTTGGAAGCGATTCTTCTTTTATGGGCATATTCGGGACAGATTTGGCGGCCGCGCATAATCAAGACACGTTGAAAAAAATCGGCGTAGACATGTCTCATTGCAAAGTATTAGAAGGTGAAAATGGCTATGCCATGGTTGACCTAGTGGATGGAGATCGCGTGTTCCTTCGCAGTAATAAGGGTGGCATCAGCAATACAAGCAAGTATCATTTATCAGCAGAGGACCTAGAATATATTAAAAGCTTTCAGCTCCTTCACTCCAGTAAATATAGTTACATAGAAAGTGAGTTACCAAAAATAAAATCGACTGGTGTTCCGATCTCCTTTGATTTTTCTGATGATTTTACAGAGGAATACATCGAGCAAGTTGCCCCGTTTGTGAATTATAGCTTTCTATCATGCAGCCATCTAGACGAAACCGAAGTGAAGGAATTGCTTAAAAAAGTAAACTCACTTGGTAGTCAAATTGTCGTTGGAACCCTTGGCTCAAAAGGAGCACTTTTATATAATGGGACAGGATTCTACGCTCAAGCTCCCAAGCTTGTAGAAGCAGTTGACACATTGGGTGCCGGAGATTCGTTTATTACGGCGTTTTTGTTAAACTATGTTGGTCATTCGGAGAGTTCAGAAGAGGAAGAATTAATCCAAGAGTCACTTCGTAAAGCAGCCGATTTTGCCGCAACAACCTGCATGGTGGAAGGCGCGTTTGGGTACGGATTGAAATATGAAGAATAGGAAGACACAAAAAACTCGCTCATAGTCAGCGAGTTTTCTTCATTCTATTATCCTCTTAAATAAAGTAATATCATAAGAAAAATGATAAGTCCGATCATGAAAATAGAACCAATGCTAGCGCTGTATACTATATACACTTTAACATGAAGAATCACATGAACTAAAAGAACGATAAATAAGCAAAGTAGCAAAATAATAATTAAATTAACATTTTTATTTCTATACAAAGAATCAGCACCTTATGGATACATTTTTCTATTACTCTTTATATATTTTGCTTATGCTAAGAATATTCTTTTTCCATCTCTTAAAACAACAAAAGGCCACCAAATAGTGACCTTTTGTCTTTATTACTTAAATGACTCCCTGTGCGATCATCGCGTCCGCTACTTTTACAAACCCAGCGATATTCGCTCCGACTACCAGATTACCTGGTGCATCATATTCTTCTGCTGCCTTCTGACTCTTACTATATATATCTTTCATGATCTGTTGTAATTTGAGATCCACTTCTTCCTGTGTCCAAGCTAACCTTGCACTATTTTGCGCCATTTCTAATGCGGAGACAGCAACTCCACCTGCATTGGCTGCTTTGGCAGGAGCAAACAACACCTGATTCTCTATAAAAATATCGATGGCTTCTAGCGTAGAAGGCATGTTTGCCCCTTCGCCTACCGCCTTTACTCCATTCGAAACTAGCAATTCTGCGGCATCTTTATTCAACTCATTTTGCGTGGCACATGGCAATGCAATATCACACGGAATCGTCCAAATACCTGAACAACCTTCTTGATAGATTGCTTCAGGATGTTCCTTGATATATTCAGAGATTCTTTTATTTTCTACTTCTTTTAAGCGTTTAACGGTATCTAAGTCAATTCCATTCGGATCATAAACATAGCCTGATGAATCGCTACATGCGACCACTTTTGCACCGAATTGAATCGCTTTTTCCATTGCATAAATGGAAACATTGCCTGATCCAGATACCACAACCGTACTACCATCAAAACTGAAGCCCTTGCTTTTAAGCATTTCATCTACAAAGTAAACCGTACCGTAACCAGTTGCTTCTTTTCGGCCTAAGCTTCCTCCATACCCAATTCCTTTTCCCGTTAATACGCCTGCCTCATAAGCGCCTCTTAATTTCTTATATTGACCGAACATATAACCGATCTCTCTCGCCCCTACTCCAATATCTCCAGCAGGAACATCTGTGTCTGGTCCGATATGTTTGCTAAGCTCTGTCATAAAGCTTTGACAAAAACGCATAATTTCAAAATCCGATTTTCCTTTTGGATCAAAATCAGAACCACCTTTCCCACCGCCGATCGGTTGCCCTGTTAAGGAGTTCTTAAAGATTTGCTCAAAGCCAAGGAATTTAATAATACTTGCGTTCACAGAAGGGTGAAATCTTAGTCCTCCCTTATAAGGTCCAATGGCACTATTAAACTGAACACGATATCCGCGATTGACTTTTACATTTCCATTGTCATCTACCCATGGCACTCGGAAGGAAATCAATCGTTCTGGTTCAATCATTCTTTCTAAAACCGCTTGTTTAATATAAATAGGATTTTTCACAAGAACAGGGACTAAAGATTCCAGCACTTCTTTTACCGCCTGCTGGAACTCACCTTCATTTGGATTGCTCTCTTGGACCTTTGTAAATAAACGGTTTACATAATCTTTTACGATTTCCGTTTGACTCTCTTCTACTTTTTCTAACACTTTCATAAAAATTTCTCCCCTAATCTATTATAAAGTTAAGAATATTTTCTTTTCTTAAATGTGTTTTCATTTTATAATTTTGTAATTGATAGTTCCAATATCAAAATTCGATGAAATCAATGCGTAAAACGCATCAATCAGGAGCGGGTAAAAATGGAAACAAGGCAAATTCAATATTTTCTAGAAGTGGCAAAAAGAGAGCATGTGACAGAAGCAGCAGATGCTTTGCATGTTGCTCAGTCTTCCGTTAGCAGACAAATATTCAATTTAGAAGACGAATTAGGTGTCGAATTATTTATCCGAGAAGGTAGAAGTGTACGGTTAACCCCTTTAGGTAGAATCTTTTACGAACGGATGAAGCAAGTGTGGAACATGATGGAGGATGCAAAGCGCGAAGTAGAAGAATATCTTAATCCCGAAAAAGGAACCGTTCGAATTGCGTTTCCGATTAGCATGGCTGCTCATACCTTGCCTTCTATTATCTACGCGTTCCGGAACAGATACCCTGAAGCTAAGTTTCATATGAGCAATGCTCTTTATTCTGATTTAATCGATGGTGTCGTAAATGGGGAATATAACTTAGCTATGATCGCTCCCATGCCCCATCAGGAAAAGGAGAAAAAAATCAAAGGAGACATTCTTTTCACAGAAAATATCGTTGCCCTCATCCCTCTTCACCACCCATTATCGGACCGAGAGTCCATTCGCCTGCGGGACTTAAAGGATGACTCCTTCTGTGTCTTACCTGAAGGGTTTATCTTTCGCGAACAAGTGGTTCAAGCCTGTCATGATGCTGGCTTTACGCCAAAAATTGCATTCGAAGGAAAGGATATAGATGCATTAAAAGGCTTAGTTTCGGCTGGATTAGGTGTCGCCTTGATGCCAGAAATGACATTGGTGGATAACACCCCGCGATCCACAGTTATGATACCCTTATCAGATGCAAGTGTTACACGAACGGTCGGCGTAATCTACCCAACTCAACGGAAACTGCTCCCTACCGAAGCTTTGTTTTATGATTTCCTACTTGAAACGTTTGAAAGATTGAATGAATTTAAAAAATAGGAAGCACAAAAGGGATGATAGATATAAAGATTCGTCCCTTAGCATATTTAGTTTACATAATAATATTATAGGTAATAAAAAAACCGACCTCAGAAGCAGGATCGTACCCACTTATGAAGCCAGTCTCATTTCACCTATTATTCAACAAACCATTTCACGACTAGTTCATCAATTTCTCCGCTATCAATCATTTCCTTTAATGCGGTGTTAAATTCTTCTGTTAGCTCGCTGCCTTTTGGAAAAGCAATGGCTGTACCAGGCGTTTCCCCATTTGGTACCGAAATGGTTTTAAGATTATCATTCGTGCTCATGTAGCCAATTGCAACGGCTTCTTCCATGATCACCGCGTCAAATCGCTTTGATTTTAGTTCTTGTATTAAGTCAGGTGTGCGGTCACGTGTTTCAAGGGTAAAATCCACCGTGCCATTTAGCTCTTTAGCTACTTCTTCCTGGAAAGAGTTCACTTGAGCTCCTAATACCTTGCCACTTAAATCGTCTGCACTTGTGATCTTGCTATCTTCTTCAAATAATAAAACCAAATCTGATCGGTAGTAGCTATCTGTAAAGTCAACGTTTTGCTTTCGCTCTTCGGTTGGTGCCATACCAGACATGACGAAATCCACTTTTCCAGCCTGTAGCGCAGCAATTAACCCGCTAAAATCCATGTCTTTAATCTCGACTTCATACCCAAGTTTGTCAGCAAGAGCATGAATAATGTCCACATCAAAACCAATGATCTCCTCACTTTTTGCTGTATCAATGTATTCAAATGGCGGGAAATCAGCCGATGTTCCCATCACTAACACTTTTTTTCCCTCTGTTTCTGCCTGTTCCTCACTTCCAGACGTTGAAGAATTTGAGGTTCCACATGCAACTAATACACTCATCACTAACGCAACCAACATAAAGACTGAAAAGAACTTTTTCATTGATAAACCCCTCTTTTCTATTTTTTTAATAAGCGACTTTCCCCATATATCTTCTTGTTTCTAATGGATGTTGGCGAATTTTTGAAAGCTCGGTACGATACACATCTAAAATACTGTAGAAAAGAATCGGGTTGAAGTACTCAACAACCGTATCATCAATGGTACTGATTCCAAGTTCTTTGCTATCAATGACCTCTACCTTCTCAGCGTATGTGTTTAAAAATTTCAACGCTCGTTCATCAAGGGCTCTCGTTCTTCCTTCATTGACTAAAAGGATATATGGTGTTTCTTTATCGGTTACCTCGAATGGTCCGTGGAAGTATTCCCCGGAATGAATGGCAGAAGCATTTACCCATTGCATCTCCATTAACGAACAAATCGAAAATCCATACGCATGACCGTAGGAAGCACCGCTACTCATCACATAAAATAAGTCCTCATGCTCAAATCTTTCAGCAAATGCTTTTGCTCGATCCGCCACAAGCACTTTCGCTTTTTCAATAATGCCATTGATTCGTTCTAACCCTTCAAGAACCTTGTCATGGTAGTCAAAACCTTCAGTGGCATGCAAAATCTCAAAAGTAATGTGCAAGATGATGGCCATCGGGTTGTTTTTCACATTTGATTCGGCTCCCCACAGGTATAAAATATTGTGGTCCGCATGTTGAATAAGGTTTGCCTGCTCATTATGTGTTAAGGTGATGGTTGTGGAACCATGTGCTCTTGCTAGTCTAGCTGCCTCAACAGATTCAGGAGTATTTCCACCATGTGAGCAAACAATCGTTACGGAACTTTCACATAAGGCTTTCGGTGTCGCATGAACAAACTCATTGCTCGTATAAAATCCCACGCGTAACTCTCTTGCTTCACTTTCTAGCAAGTATTTAGATGCATACATATCGACGAGTGAGCCGCCACAAGCAACTAAATACACTTCCTTAATCCCCTCTTTTTTTGCTGACTGAATTTGCTTAACGATTTCTTGAATATTCATTATGTCCTCTCCTTTTGTTTATAAGATACGTATTAAAACGTATTTTTTTATGGTTAAAATTCATCCTCTACTAAAGAAGTACAGGACGATTATTTTTATAGCATTTTTTCTAAAAATTCCTTTGCCCGGTTGCTCTTTGGCGAGGAGAAAAACTCTGCTGGTGGTGAATCTTCTACTAATCTACCATCATCCAAAAATAACACCCGATCCGCTACCTCACGTGCAAATCCCATTTCATGGGTGACGATTGCCATCGTCATCCCTGTTTGTACAAGGGATTTCAT